>CAKUMG010001176.1 GCA_934667465.1 uncultured Actinoplanes sp.
GACGGTCACGACCGGGATGCCCGCCTTGCGCACCTGGTCGAGGACGGTGGCCGGGCCGATGCTGTCGTCGGCGAGGATCACTGTCGGGTCGAGTTCGAGCACGGCCTCGGCGGACAGGTCGTGGCCCTGCGGGGTGACCTTCGGCAGCTTCTCCGCGGACGGGAACGTGGTCGCGGTGTCGCGGCCGATGACCCGGTCGCCGAGGCCCAGGCTGAACACCAGTTCGCCGAGCGAGCCGTAGAGGTTGACCGCGAGGATCCGGTCGGCGCTGGTCACGGTGACCTTTTTGCCGTCGGCGGAGTCCACGGTGGCGGGCAGCTGCGGGGTGGGGCGCGGGTCGAGCGGGACGACGTCCTCGGACGCCAGCGTCGCGGTCGTGACGCCGCAGCCGTTGACGGCGGCCTCCGCAGCGGCGTCGGGGCCGATCTCGCTGACCGAGGTGCAGCCCGCGGCGAGCAGGACGGCGCTCGCGGCGAGGGCGGCGCGGATCATAGGGCTGCGTCCGGGCTCGGCGGTGCGGATCATCGGGCCGGCCGGCCCGGCGGTGCGGATGGTCATACTTCTCCCTGGCGGGCGGTGCGGGTGGATCGGGACCGGCGGAGGCGGCCGATGAGGGCGGTGGCGACGACGCCGCAGAGGAAGGCCGCGGCGACGGCCCACCAGTGGCCGAGCGGGGTGGCGGCGCTGGTGCGGGTCAGGGCCAGGTCGGCGGCGGTCGCCTGCTGGGCCGCGGCTCCGGCTCCGGCCGCGGCTCCGGTTCCGGTCCCGGCCGCGGCTCCGGCTTGGGTTCCGGCCGCGGCGACGGGTGCGGAGGGTGGGGTGGCGGTGGCGAGGCGGCCGGTCGGCGGGCCCACCGGCGTCTTTTGACCCTTGGGGACGGACTGCTGCGAACCGGACGTCGCGGCGGGCGCCGCTGCGGGCGTACGGCCGGCTTGGGGTTGGGTCTCGGTCTTGTCCGGGGCGAAGCGGACCGGGATGCGGACGTCCTGGGAGCGGTCGGAGGTGCGGGTGTGGTCGGCGCGGGTGACGATCGCGCAGGCCCGGGTGGTGCAGTCGACCTCGCCGATCATGCGGGTGACCAGGACCGAGGCGGTGAACGAGCCGCCGCGGCCGTACTTGCGGGTCAGGCCCTCGCCGTACGAGGGCGGGTTGTTCGAGATCCAGACCGAGGAGCCCGAGGCGCCGGTCATGTCGGCGCCGCCGCCGCAGGGTGACGGCAGCGCGCCGGCCCCGTTGTCCACACAGAACGCGACGTAGATGCCCTTGCTGGTGTCGTAGCCGCTGCCGGTGACCCGGACGGTCTCGCCCCCGCGGTCGAGACCCCTGGTCTTCGAGGCGGTGAGCTTCTTCGCGGCGAGCGCGGGACTGCCGCTCGCTACGAGGCACCCCACGACGATCAGCGCCACGACCCCGGGTCGCACGCCTCTGAGCACGTGTCCTCCCCCACCTTGATCATCATAATTAGGTGAGGCTAACCTAACCGGGCCTCGCCGGGAATCTCCGGTGGGGTCACCCCTCTGGAAGGACTCACATGGGCACACTCAAGGGCTCGTATCGGGCCGCGCTGCTCGCCGGCGCCGTCAGCCTCGGCGCCTCGGCGGCGCTGTTCGGCACGTCCCCGGCGTTCGCCGCTCCGACCGAGGTCGCCGGCGGCAGCCTCGACTGGGGCTTCAAGGCGTCGTTCCGGGCGTACGTCGGCACCGGCAACGGGACCCCGCCGATCGCGGTCAGCGACGGCGCCACCCGCAACGCCGACGGGACGTTCGACTTCCCGGCGACCGGCGGCACGTACGACGCCGCCGCAGGCACGGCCTCCGTCGAGTACGGCGGCACTGTCGTGTTCTCCTACCCGGCGCACATGTTCGAGATCACCGTCGCGAACCCGAAGGTCGTCGTCGACGGCGACGGCACCGGGTCACTGCTGGCCGATGTGGACCTCGTCGCCAACGGCGGGACCACGGAACAGCACCTCGACGAGGCCGAGATCGCCACGCTGGTGACCTCGGCGCCGGCCGTCACCGACGGTGCGGTGTCGTTCGGGAACCTGGCGGCGACGCTGACCGCGTCGGGCGCCTCCGCGTTCGCGGGCTTCTACACCGCGGGCACGGCGCTCGACCCGGTCACCGCGTCGGCGACCGCCAAGGCCGGCACCACCCCGCCGCCGGTCGACCCGCCGGTGGACCCGCCGGTGGAGGAGCCGACCGAGCCGGGCAACGGTTCGGGCACCGCCACGCAGAAGATCACGGCGGCGGTCAGCGGGGGCGCGCTCACGCTGACGTCGGCCGGCGAGACGGTGGCGCTGTCCGCCGCCACGCCGGGGCAGACGGCGACCGGCAACCTCAACACGGTCACCGTCAGCGACCTCCGCGGCACCAACGCCGGGTGGGACCTCGTCGGCCAGGTCACCGACTTCACGTCGGTGGCCGGGGCGACCGTACCGGCGGCGAACCTGGGATGGACGCCCAGCGCGACCGTCCCGGACAGCGGCCTCGAGG
>CAKUMG010001177.1 GCA_934667465.1 uncultured Actinoplanes sp.
GGCCAGCACCGTCGCCAGCTCGACCGCCGCCTCGCGCGACGCCGCCGCCACGGCCGCGTCGGCGGGTGCCAGCGCGGCCACGAGCTGCGCGTGCTCCACCAGCGCGGTGATCGCCAAGCCGTTCCAGGCCGCCACGATCTTGTCGTCGCGGGCGGGCTGCGCGCGACCGGCGCGTACGGCGAGAAGTCGGGTCTTGATCTCTTGCCAGCGGGTCACCAGCGCCGGGTCGGCGGCGTCGATGTCGCGCGCCAGCACGAGCACGCTGGTGCCGTGCTCGAAGGTGCCCTGCGCGGTGACGCCGAACAGGTCGGCCGCCCAGGCGCCGTCCTCCTCGCCCAGGGCGTCGGTGAGCTGGGCCGGGGTCCACGAGTAGGTCAGGCCCTCGGTGCCGTCGGTGTCGGCGTCGAGCGCGGAGGCCAGGCCGCCGGCCGGGGTGGCGAGGTCGCGCAGCATGAACGCCGCCGTCTCGTCCGCGATGCGGCGGGCGAACGGGTCGCCGGTGAGCCGCCACAGCTGGGTGTAGACGCGCAGCAGCAGCGCGTTGTCGTAGAGCATCTTCTCGAAGTGCGGCACGGTCCAGTGCGCGTCCACCGAGTAGCGCGCGAACCCGCCGGCCAGCTGGTCGTAGATGCCGCCGCGGGCCATCGACTCCGCGGTGTGCCGGACGATCTCCAGCGACCGCGCGTCGCCGGTGCGCTGCCAGTGCCGCAGCAGGAACAGCAGGTTCAGGTGTGGCGGAAACTTCGGCGCGCCCCCGAACCCACCGTTCACCTCGTCGTGCTCCCTCGCCAGCCGGGCCGCGGCCGCGTCCAGCAATTTCGCGGAGATCGGCGCGGTCGGCCCGCCGGCCAGCTGCGCGCCGCCGATCGCGGTGACCACGGCCGCGCCCTGCTTGACCACGTCCTCGCGCTGCGTCCGCCAGGCCCGGTCCACCGACTGCAGCAGCCCGGCGAACGTGGCCTTCGGGTAGTAGGTGCCGCAGAAGAACGGGTCACCGGACGGCGTGGCGAAGACCGTCATCGGCCAGCCGCCCTGCCCGGTCATCGCCTGCGTGGCGGTCATGTACACCGCGTCGACGTCCGGCCGCTCCTCCCGGTCGACCTTGATCGCCACGAAGTTCTCGTTGACCAGGTGGGCCACGGCCTCGTCCTCGAAGGACTCGTGCGCCATCACGTGGCACCAGTGGCAGGCGGCATAGCCGACGGAGATCAGCACGGGCACGTCACGCTCGCGCGCCTCGGCGAACGCCTCCGCCGACCAGGGCCACCAGTCGACGGGGTTGCCGGCGTGCTGGAGCAGGTAGGGCGAGGTCGCGGTCGCCAGTCGGTTGGCCATGTGTCGAACCTACCCGCGGGGTCCGACACAAACCGTAACTAGGACGCCCCGTCCGCCCGGAGAGGAACGATCTTGGCCGGGGCCGCCTCGGCGAGCTGGTGGAGCGCGGGAACGATCTTGTCGGCCGGCAGCGGGCGGCTGAAGTGGTAGCCCTGCGCGGTCGTGCACCCGAGGTCGAGCAGGGCCGCACGCTGGTCCGCGGTTTCGACGCCCTCCGCGACGACCCGGGCGCCCAGGCGGGCGCCGAGCTCGACGGCGCCGCGGACGATGGCGGCCGCGGCCGCGGAATCGGTCATCCGCATCACGAAGGAGCGGTCGACCTTGAGCTCGTCGACGGTGACCCGGGTGACGAACGCCAGCGACGAGAAGCCGGTGCCGAAGTCGTCGACCGAGATCTGTACGCCGAGTTCGCGCAGCGCCGTGATGACTTCGTCGACCACCACCGAGTCGCTGACCGCCAGCGACTCGGTCACCTCCAGGACCAGGAAGTCCGGCGCCGTGCGGTGCCGCCGCAGCGCCTCGCCGACCTGTGCGGGGAAGGTCGGGTCGAGCAGGCTGCGGGCGGAGATGTTGACCGAGACGGGTACGTCCGCCACGCCCGCCGCCGCCCAGCCGGCCGCGGCGTGCAGTGCCCGGTCGAGCACGTAGCGCGTGAACGGGGCGAGGAGCTCACCGTTCTCCGCCGCCCGTACGAAGGAATCGGGTCCCAGCAGTCCCCGCCGCGGATGGTTCCAGCGGATCAGTGCCTCGACGCCGGTCGGCGCCCCGGTTTCGAGGTCCACCTCGGGCTGCAGCATCAGCACGAGCTGGTCGTCCGCGGCGAGCGCGTCGAGCAGCTCGGCGGGCAGCGCCAGGTGGTCGGTGCTGGTCGCGTCGCGGGTGCCGTCGTACGCGGCGACCGGCACGTTGAGCTCCTTGGCCTGGTCGAGCGCCACGCTGGCCCGGCGGATCAGCTCGCCCAGGTCCGCGTAGCCGGCCCGTTCCACGACCACACCCACGGCCACGTCGGTGACCAGGCGCACACCGTGCGCGTCGATGGGCCGGCCGACCGCGTCGATCACTTCCCGGGCACGCCGTACGGCCTGCGGCAGCGGGCTGGGAATGTCGTGCATCCCGGCGGCGTCGCTCAGCGTCGGCACCGCCGGCAGCAGCACC
>CAKUMG010001178.1 GCA_934667465.1 uncultured Actinoplanes sp.
ACCATCAGCAGGTGGAAGGGGGGCCGTGAAGAACCGCAACCTCAGCAAGTTCGCCGTGCCCGTCGGGGTCATCGGCATCATCGTCATGATGGTCGTGCCGCTGCCGACCTTCCTGCTCGACCTGCTGATCGCCCTCAACATCACGGTCGCCCTGCTGGTGCTGCTCACCTCCATGTTCGTGGAGCGGCCCCTGGACTTCGCCGTCTTTCCCGCCCTGCTGCTGGTCCTGACGCTGTTCCGGCTCGCGCTCAACATCAGCGCGACCCGGCTGGTGCTGCGCGACGGCGACGCCGGCAAGGTGATCCACGCGTTCGGCGACTTCGTCGTGGGCGGCTCGCTCGTCATCGGCCTGGTGATCTTCATGATCCTGGTCATCGTGCAGATGGTCGTGGTGACCAAGGGCGCCGAGCGCGTGGCCGAGGTGGGCGCGCGCTTCACCCTCGACGCGATGCCCGGCAAGCAGATGGCCATCGACGCCGACCTCAACGCCGGGCTCATCGACGAGGCCGAGGCCAAGCAGCGCCGGGCCGACGTGGCCGCGGAGGCCGACTTCTACGGCGCCATGGACGGCGGCTCGAAGTTCGTCAAGGGCGACGCGATCGCGGCCATCATCATCACCGTCATCAACCTGATCGGCGGGTTCGCGGTCGGCGTCCTCCAGCAGGGCATGGCGCCCGCCGAGGCGATGAACCTCTACAGCCTGCTGACCATCGGCGACGGCCTGGTGTCGCAGATCCCGGCGCTGCTGCTGTCGGTCGCCACCGGTCTGATCACCACCCGCTCGGCCAGCTCGGGCGACATGGGCACGAGCGTCACCGCCCAGCTCGGCCAGAACAAGCTGGCGCTGCGCATCGCCGGCGGCGCCGCGCTCGGGCTCTGCGTCATCCCCGGCCTGCCCAAGCTGCCGTTCCTGCTGATCGGCGCGGCCACCCTGCTCATTGCCCAGCGGCTGAAGGACCCCGTGCCCGAGGCCACCGGCGCCGCCGCGGTGCCCGAGGTGGAGCGCCCCTCCCCCGACTCGCCGGAGCAGCTGCTCGGGGAGATGCGGGTGGACCCGCTGGAGCTGGCCCTCTCCCCCGACCTGGTGGACCTGGTCGACACGAACGGCGGCGACCTGCTCGACCGCGTACGCGCGCTGCGCCGCAAGATGGCGATGGAGCTCGGCATCATCATGCCCCCGGTCCGGACGCGCGACGATCTCGACCTGCAACTGTCCTCGTACGCCATCCGCATCTCCGGCGTCGACGCCGGCACCGGCCAGGCCCCGCCCGGCACCGTGCTGGCCATCGGCGACAGCCTCCAGGCGCTGCCCGGCCGCGCCGGCGTGGAACCGGTGTTCGGCCTCGCGGGCAAGTGGATCCCGGCCGAGCTGCACTACCAGGCCGAGCTGTCCGGCGCGACGGTCGTCGACCGGGCCTCGGTCATCATCACCCACCTCGCCGAGCTGGTCCGCACGAACGCCAGCCGGCTGCTCGGCCGCGAGGACGTGCGGTCGCTGACCGAGATGGTCAAGCAGACCCACCCGGTCGTGGTTGAGGAGCTCACCCCGACCCTGCTCAGCCTCGGCCAGATCCAGAAGGTGCTGCAGGCACTGCTCGACGAGGGCGTGCCGATCCGCGACCTGGTCCGGATCTTCGAGTCGCTGTCGCTGCGCGCCAAGGTCTCCGTCGACCACGACGGCCTGGTCGAGGCCGCCCGCTCCGCGCTGGGCCCGGCCATCGCCGCCCAGTACGCCGCCGGCGGCCGGCTCACCGTGATCACGCTCGACCCGATGCTGGAACAGAGCCTGCTCGAATCCCTGCGGCCCAGCGAGACCGGCGCGTTCATGGCGATCGACGGCATGCGCGCCGAGGCCGTGGTCAGCGAGGCCGGCCAGCTGGTCGAGGCCGCCGAGCAGTCCGGCATCACGCCGGTGCTGGCCTGCTCCCCGCAGCTGCGGCTGCCGCTCATGCGTCTCCTGCGCGCCGGATCCCGGCGCGTGCAGGTGCTGTCCTACTCAGAGATCTCTGGTTCCACCGCACAGATCGAAACCATGGGGGTGGTGAACGGTGCCTACGCGGGTGCTGCTTGAGGGTCCGGCCATCGAGCCGTTGCTGGCGCAGGTGCGCGAAGAGTACGGCTCCTCGGTACGGATCATCTCGGCGGACAAGGTCCGGTCCGGGGGCTTCGGCGGGTTCTTCGCCAAGCAACACTACGAACTCTCCGTCGAGGTCCCCGACGACAGCGAGCGGGAGACGCCGGCGCGCCGGCCGATGCCCGGGCCCGCTGCCGGGTCGTCCTCGGGGTCCGCTTCCGGGCCCTCCGACGATGGTCCACAGACTTTGGAACAGCTGCTGGCCCGGGCCGAGTCCCGGGACGGGCTCGCCGCGGACGAGGGCGGCGGCACGGACCGGCCGGGCGCGGACCTCGGCGGCGCGAACGACCGCTCGGGCGGCACGGGCGCCGGGGCCGGCCGGCATGCCACGCCGGACAGCCAGGGC
>CAKUMG010001179.1 GCA_934667465.1 uncultured Actinoplanes sp.
GCTATTGACCTTCGCTGTCGGGCGCCGGTCACCGGTCGTCAACGACCTGATGAGCAAGCTGTACGACTACGCCCTCAACCCCGCCCACCCCGCCGGCGGACCGAAGGCCGTCTTCTTCACCACCGCCCTCGGCCTGCGCCAGGACGACTGGCGGCTGCTGGCCGTCCAGCTCATCTGCGCCCTCGAAGCCGGTGCGCCGCAGAAGTTCCGCGACGAGCACCGCTTCGGCCGCCAGCAGCATCTTCGCTTCGAGATCAGCGCCCCCGTGCTCGGCCTCAACGGCCGCACGGCGATGGTCACCGCAGCGTGGAAGATCGAGGACGACGGCTCGGTTCAGCTCGTGACCGTCACCCCCGGAAAGAAACAGGGCATCGTCGAGCAGGACGCCGCGCTCGAGCAGGGTGACCCGGCCGGTCTCTACGCGATCGCCGTCGAGGTCGCCGACGCCGCCCGGCTCGCCTGCCGGCCAACTCCGCTCGCGGTGGCTGGCGGACCCGACGGCGTCGAGATCCATCCCGAAGGGCTGGTTGGGTTTGCCTGGATTCGCTTCCCCGACCCGATGACCCCACTCGCTGCCTGGCTGGTCGCGCAGCAGCACGGCACCCTCGATGATGGGCGTGTCACGGTGGCATGCCCAGCCTTCGACTACGAACCCGCCATCGCCTGGGCCACGGCCTTCGCCGGTGTCGTGCAGGCCGCCGGCCACCACTGCACCGTCGACTACGAGCTCGACTGAGCCGTGCCCGGGCCAGGCAAGTCCCGCGGCCGGGTCATCCCGAGACACACCAGCGAACCCATGCCGGCACGCTGGCGAACGCCTCCGGCGGCACGCCGAGACCGCCCGGATAGACCCGCTGATAGTGTCGGCTGCAGATTATGGCCTGGTGAGGACTCCGCAGCAGCCATGGCGCCGCCACCCAGTACGGCTGCAACGCCGGGCCATACGGCCGCCTGACAAGGTCGCCGTCGAGCAGGCCACGACTGATGAGTCCTCGCCAAATTGCCTCATCCGGATAGTTCAGACCTTGAGACTCGCGTAGCTGGTGTTGTTCAACCAGCACCGGTAGGGGCATGACCATGATCTCCGCGGCCATGACCGGCACGCCGAGGATCCGCATGGCGTGGGTGCGATGCCGGCCGTTGTCGACGACGTAGATGGGGCCGACCGGGTCAGGAACCCGGACCATGTTGGCCCAGCGGTGCACGTTGTCGTCGCACTGAGCCTGCAACACCGCCTGCTCCGGGTCGTCGGCGCTCAGTACGTGGTGGACGATCCACGGCACGGTGTCCGGGCGGTGGTCGCTGAAGTCGTTCCAGCGCGTCACCCCGCCCCCAACCACCTTGTCGAGCTCAACCCCGGCGTACGAGCGGCAGCCTGCCAAGGTTGACGTGCTCGCGCCGACCGTGGTCAGGGAACAGTGTGATGATGCCAGGATCGAGAACCGGCCGGATCCGGTCCAACTCGGCGGCACGACGGACGATCTCCGCGTCCGGATCGGTGCCCTGCCAGCGGGCGATGACCTCAGGCAGGGCAGCGCGCAGCCGTTCGCGTGGGGCGTGGCTGCCCGCGACGAAGTCGCTGATGGCACCCAGCGGCGGCTCGTCGCCGCCGTTGAGCCTTCCGCAGGTTTCTGGCAGGCGCGCCGAGGTCCACTGCACCGGTGGGCAACCATCCGGCTCGTTCAGCGCAGCGAGGATCTCGGGCACCGCCGCGGCGAAGCGGGCCAGGCCGGTCGCCCGGCGACCAGTGCCGTCTACTGCGACGAAGCCATCGGATCCCGAGGCGGTGACCGTCCACCGCCCGCCAATCGTGGACGAGCGGCGTCGCTGGCGGTAGCGAAGGACCTGACGCGGCGACGCAGGTGCCGCCGCCAACCCGCTCAGCGCCGTCAAGACACGCTTCATAGAGAGCGGCCAGCTCATTGGAGGCTGGGTTCGCCGCGGGGTGCTCACACGGTGCCGTCCTTGTCGTGCTCGTCGGGGTTTCCTGGTGCGGCGCAGGGCTCGCAGCCTTGGCGATGCGCGGGTGGTTTTGAGCGTGAGTTACGGGTTCTGTCCCGTGAAAAGTGATTGATTATTTAGAACTTGAAGCGAGTGGCGCCGGCCGTGCAGTAGCTCGACCTGGCGAGGGCGCTGCTGACAGTCGTGCATAGTCCATCAACCAGTGTCCGAGCCCGCAGTTGCTCACCTATATCGACCTGATACGGCACTTGGTCGTTGCCCTTACATAGCCCATAGGGCGATTTCTTAGGTGCGACCGTGAAGGTGACGATGACCTCCGTGTCAGTTCTTCGAATATTCGGGGCGAAGACGTCTCCCGTGATTCCGTTATTGCAGGCGACGCGGCTGACAAGGGCAGTGAAGTTTGTAGATGATTGCTGGAGATGTTGCTCGGGAGCCAGTCGCCATCCAGCCGGATCTGCCGTGCCTGGGGCGCTCGCTGACGTCTCGTCGACGGTGCTGGCCCTGACAGATG
>CAKUMG010001180.1 GCA_934667465.1 uncultured Actinoplanes sp.
GTTGACGACGGACCAGCCCTCGGGGGTGCCCGCGGTGTCGAACGACTCGCTCAGCACCGGGTCGCCGTAGGAGGCCCGGTATCCGGCGGCGGTGCACGCCGCGTCCACGGGCACGGCGATGTTCGCGGTCCTGGCGCCGGTGCCCACGATGACGTCCTCGGTGGTCACCCGGTAGCCGGGGTAGACGGCCGTGGCGGTGAGCTCGTACGCCCCGCCGGCCGGCACGGCCACCGAGTAGCGCCCGGTCACCGGGTCGGTGAGGATCGGCTCGCCGGGCCGCCCGGCGACCTCGATCTTCGCGTACAGCGGCCAGCCGTGGCCGGAGCCGTCGGTGACCGTGCCGCTGACGGTGACCATCGGCGCCGGTGTCAACGCGAAGTTGACAACCTTCGCCTCGCCCTCGGCGGCCGTGACGGTCGTGGTCTTCGACAGGTACGCGTACTTGCTCGCGGTCACGTCGTACGTGCCCGCCTCGAACGTCAGCGTGTACTTGCCGTCCGCGCCGGTGGTGACCGTGCGCCCGGCGGCGGTGACCGTCACGTCGGCGACCGGGCTGCCGGTGCTCGCGTCGGTGACCGTGCCGGTGGCCCTGGCGATCGGCCCGCGCGGCGCCTCGGTGACCGCCTTGTGGACGTCCAGGCGGCCCTCACCGAACACGTTGTTGTTCTCCGGGGTGCCGCCGCAGGACGTGTCGTCCGTGTCGGTGGCGGTGCCGTCGAGCAGCTCGCGGGTCGCGGCGACGTCACCGCGCAGCGTCGGGGCGGCGGCCCAGATCAGCGCGACCGCGCCGGCCACGTGCGGGGCGGCCATGGAGGTGCCGTCCCACGAGTCGTAGCCGCCCGGGACCGCCGAGCGCACGCCCACGCCGGGCGCCGCGATGTCCGGCTTGATCGAGCCGTCGATGGACGACGTGCCGCGCAGCGAGAAGTAGCCGATCTCGTGGTCGGAGTCGTAGGCACCGACCGCGTACGACTCGGGGTAGTCGCCGGGGTTGGTCGCCGAGTTGCAGTTCGCGACCTGCGCGTTGCCGGCCGCGAACGCGGGGAAGATGCCGGCCGCGACCCACGCGGCGACGGTGTCCTGGTACCAGCGGTCGCCGCGGCCGCCGCCCCACGAGTTGTTCACCACGTCGGGGCGCAGGTCGGGGCGGGGGTTCTGGCCGTTGCTGTCGGTCGGCGCGAGGATCCACTGGCCGGCGGCGAGCAGCGAGGTGTCGGAGCAGTTGGTGCTCTCGCAGCCCTTGGTGGCGATGAACTTCGCCTCGGGCGCGACGCCGATCTTGTTGTCGCCGCCGTCGTCGCCGACCATCGTGCCGATGGTGTGCGTGCCGTGGCCGTTGTTGTCGCAGGGCCCGTCGCCGCCGCAGACGCCGGCCGGGTCGAACCAGTTGTAGTCGTTGTCGACGGTGCCGTCGGACTTCAGGCCGCGGTAGTGCGGCTTGATGGCCGGGTGGGTGATGTCGACGCCGGTGTCCACGCTGCCGACGACGATGCCCTCGCCCCGGTCCGCGTACTCCTCCCAGACCCGCGGCGCGCCGATGTCGCCGATGCTCCACTCCGCCGCGGCGGTGCCGCTCTCCGCATCGCGCTTGGCGACCGGCTCGATGACCTTCCAGGTCCGGACCGGGTCGATGCGCTCCACGTCGGAGCGGGCCGCGATGGTGTCGAGCAACGCCCGGTCGCCGGTGACCCGGAGCGCGTTGGAGATCCAGTACGACGAGTACTTCGCCTTCCGCCCGTCGAGCAGCGAGCGCAGGCCCTTCTGGCTGTCGCCGGCGGTGGCCCGGAGCTGGTCGTAGACGCGGGTGGTCCGGTCGCCGGAGTCGGCGATCCGGGACGCGGCCTTGAGGTCGGCCTCCTCGCGCAGGTAGACCCAGAAGCTCGTGGTGCCCTTCTCGGCCAGGGTGGACAGGACTTCGGCGCTGACCGCCGGCGCCGGGCCGGCCGCCTGCGCGGCCTGCATCGACATCGGCAGGCCGGTCAGCGTGATCGCGAACGCCAGTGCCGCGGAGGCGAGCGCTCGGGACCGTACGCGTTTCACACGCGCTGCGGACATAGGTGGTTCCTCCCCCAAATCTGCCAGGACCCGGGGTTCCCGGGCCCGGCGACGACGGCCGGCGGGAGTGGTCCCGCCTGCCGGCCGACACCGTGGGTAGAGCACGCACTCACCCCGAGTGCATCCACACGTGTCGAAGTCATGCTCCGGGGAAGGTCGAGCATGATCAATGGCAGCCGTCGGCCGAATCCCTGTCAGCCGACAGGCGGAACCGTTGCAGGCTCGTGAATTCTCACCTGACAAAGGTTGACCGCCGCCTATGCGCCGCGTTTGCTGGGGGTACCCGAAGCTCCCGGAGGGTGAAACGTGATCGGTCGGTCCGGCCTGCCGTTGGTCGTGTGCGTCTCCCCGGACCGCGAGGTCCGCGAATCCGTCGTCAGCCGGCTCGACGATCTCGGCGCGGTGCTCGTCTGCGCCGAC
>CAKUMG010001181.1 GCA_934667465.1 uncultured Actinoplanes sp.
GGCGAGCGCGCTGGCGTAGAAGCCGTTGCGCAGGGCGGTGTACGGCACGCCCAGCCCGGCGAGGTGCTCCTCGGTGACCGCGTGCACCGTCTGCGGCGGGAACAGGGAGTCCGGCGAGGCGGCCTGGTGGCTGGTGTACAGGATCCGCTGGGCCCCGGCGGCGCAGGCGGCGTCGATCGCCGCGCGGTTGGCCTCCGCTGCCGCGGGACCCATGATCGCGGCCGACACGACGAGCACCTGCTGCGCCCCGGCGAAGGCGTGCACGAGGCCGGCCGGGTCGGTGAAGTCCCCGGCGCGCACGCGTACGCCGCGCTCTGCCAAGGCGGCTGCCTTGTCGACGTCCCGGACGCTGACGCCGACCAACGAGGCGGGCACGCGCTCCAGGAGACGGTCGACGATCCGCGAGCCGAGCTGACCGGTCGCGCCGGTGATGACGTGCATGAGGACTCCTGGTCAGTAGCAGTGGAAACAAGAGGACCGTAGCAGTGGAAGAGCAGCGGTAGCAAGACGGCGCTAGCATCGCTACATGAGCCCGGACCAGGAGGCAGGCCCCCGAGAGCAGGTCCGCGGCAGGGTCGTCGCGGCCGCCGCCCGGCTGCTCGGCGAGCACGGCGCGGCAGCGGTGACCACTCGCGCCGTCGCGCAGGCGGCCGGCGTGCAGGCCCCGACGATCTACCGCCTGTTCGGCGACACCGAGGCCAAGACCTATCGCGGGTACGGTCCGGAGCGCGCGCTCGCCTATCTCGGCGTGCGCTGGCCGGTCGGTCTGCTCGGCGGCGGGATCCTGCTGCTCTTCGTCTACGGCGCCGGCACCATCGTGTTCTTCGTCTGGTACTGGCTGACCGGCCGCTACCCGGACAACATCCCGCCCAGTCCGTGGATCATCACGTACCTCGCGGTGGCCTGTGGTTTTGCGCTTTTTCTGGGCGTGCAGGGCCTGATCGGCGTGGTCCGGCTGGAGCGCAACGTCGCCCGCCGTTTCCTCGGCCCGACCCCGGCCGACCTGCTGCGCGTACGGATCGAGCAGCTCTCCTCGACTCGCGCGGACGTGGTCGCCGCGGTCGACGCGGAGCGCCGCCGGATCGAGCGGGACCTGCACGACGGCGTGCAGCAGCGGCTGGTCGCGCTCGGCATGCTCCTCGGCCGGGCCCGGCGCAGCGGCGCGGCCGGTGACGAGGCCAAATCCGCGGACCTGCTGGCCCAGGCGCACGCGGAGTCCCGGGAGATCCTGGACGAGCTGCGCGAGGTCGCCTGGCGGGTCTATCCGGCCGCGCTGGACACGCTGGGCCTGAAGGACGCGCTGGCCGGGGTGGCGGAGCGGGCGCCGATCCCGGTGACGGTGCGCTACGACGTGCCGGACGCGCCGCCCGCCCCGGTGGTGACCGCCGCCTACTTCGTGGTGTCCGAGGCGGTGACGAACGCGGTCAAGCACGCGTCCGCGTCCCGCATCGAGATCGTGGTGACGAGGGAGAGGAAGAACATGACGGTCCGGGTGTCGGACGACGGCGGCGGTGGCGCGGATCCGGGCGGTGCGGGGCTGACCGGTCTGGCCCGGCGGGTGGCCGCGCTCGACGGGCGGTTCGCGGTGATCAGCCCGGTCGGCGGTCCGACCGAGGTGCGGGTGGTGCTCCCGTGCGCGTGATCATCGCGGAGGACTCCGCACTGCTCCGGGACGGCCTGCGCCGGCTGCTGGTGGACGAGGGCTACACCGTGGTGGACGCGGTCGGCGACGGTGCCGCGCTGGTCGAGTCGGTGTCCCGGCACATGCCGGACCTGGTGGTGGCGGACGTCCGCATGCCGCCGACGCACTCGGACGAGGGGCTGCGCGCGGCCGTGGAGATTCGCCGGCGCTGGCCGTCGATCGGCGTGCTGATGCTGTCCCAGTACGTCGAGCAGCGCTACGCCGTCGACCTGCTCACCGGCCACGGGACCCGGGTCGGTTACCTGCTCAAGGACCGGGTCGCCGACGTCGCCGAGTTCCTGGAGGCGCTGGCCCGGGTGGGTGCGGGCGGCACCGCGTTCGATCCGGAGGTGGTCCGGCAACTGCTGCGCCGGACCACGCACGCGGACCCGCTGACCCGGCTGACCGGGCGGGAGAAGGACGTGCTGGACGCGATGGCGCAGGGGCACAACAACGCGTCCATCGCGGCGCGCCTGCACGTGTCGCAGAGCGCGGTGGAGAAGCACGTCCGGTCGATCTTCGACAAGCTCGGCCTGGCGGACGCGGAGGGTTACAGCCGCCGCGTCCTGGCCGTCCTCAGATACCTGGGCGAGTAGTCGTCCGGGTCGAGTAGTGCTTGCGGATGCGGTAGAGCACGAACACCACCGCGATCACCGCGCACACCGCGAGCACGCCCTTGGAGTAGACGCCGACGGTCTCCTCGACGACCTGCCAGTTCTCGCCCAGCGAGTAGCCGGCCACCACGAACACGGTGTTCCAGATCGCGCTGCCGAGCGTGGTGTAGAGCAGGAAC
>CAKUMG010001182.1 GCA_934667465.1 uncultured Actinoplanes sp.
GGGTGTTGCGCACGACGGTGACCCACGCGGCCGTGGCCTTGGCCAGCACCCCGACCGGGCCGACGCGGAGCGCGGCGAGCAGGGTGCCGAGCCAACCGTCCAGCCACGCGCCGCGGTGCTGCAGCAGCCGGCGGACCTGACCCTCGCACGGCCACCCGGCGGCGCTCGCGGCCCGGCTGGTGTGCCGGCGCAGGCGGGTGAGGTCCGATGTGAGCATGATGCCTCCCGGTCAGGGGTGTGCGGGTGTCGAGGCAGAAAGCGATTGCGGGTGTACGGGCGTGCGGGCGCGGGGGTCAGCGTGAGGTGGTCCCGGCCGGTGCCGGGGTGGCCGCCGGCTGCGGGGCGGGTGCGGCGGCGGGCCGGGCCCGGTGCAGCCGGTTGTAGCGCTCGAGCACGACGGCGACGAGGATGACGATGCCGGTGACGGTGGGCTGCCAGTAGGGCGAGATGCTGAGCTGGTTGAGGCTGTTGGCGATCACACCGAGGAACAGCGTCGCGGCCAGCACGTCCTCGACCCGGCCGACGCCGCCGGTCAGCGCGATCCCGCCGACCACGCAGATGGCGATGGCCTGCAGCGGCCAGTTCCCGCCCGCGCTGGGCTGCCCGACCGTGGTCTGGCCGAGCAGCAGCAGACCGGCGACGGCGGCGAAGAAGCCGCCGAGCGCGAAGGCGAGCATCTTCACCCGGTGCACCGGCACGCCGGAGAGGTGGCTGGCCTCCTCGTTGCCGCCGACGCTGTAGACGTAGTGGCCGTAGCGGGTCCGGGTCAGGAAGAACCAGACGGCGGCCAGGCAGGCCAGGAACACCAGGAACGACACCGGGATGCCGGCGACGCGGGTGATCGCGGCGTCGGCGAGCAGCGGCACCCGGGCGGGCTTGGACTCCGCACCGGTGGCCACGAACAGCAGCCCCGACACGACGCTGGCCATCGCGAACGTGGCCACGAACGCGTTGATCTTCACCTTGGCGATGAGGGTGCCGCTGACCAGCCCCACGACGAGGCCGAGCGCCAGCGCGCCGAGGATCGCCGCCGGGGTGCCGAAGTGGGTCGACAGCACGGCGGCCAGCACCGAGCAGCAGACGCCGACCGCGCCGACGGACAGGTCGAACCCGCCGGAGATCATCATGACGGCCATGCCGCAGGCGACGATGCCGATGATGGAGTTCTGTTCGAGGATGTTCTGCAGGTTGATCGGCTGGCGGAACGTGGGCGACACCAGCGCCAGGACGGCGGTGACGGCGACCAGCACCACCCACAGCCCGTACCGGCGGATGACATCGGCTCGAAGCTCTGGCAGGCGCATGTCAGCCCGTCCCCTCGTCGGTGAGGGTGATGACCGTCCCGGCCGCGGCGGACGCCAGGGCGCCGAGCGCGACAGCGGTGGCGCGGTGCCCGTCGCGGGCGGGGATCGGCGGGGGCGCACCGTCGCGGATCGCGGTGATCCAGTCGTGCAGCAGCGCCGCGTCGATGCTCGGCTCGTACGGCAGCCGGTCCACCCGCCCGCCCGCGGTGACCAGCTCCCCGTGGCGGGCGAACGCGTCGATCGTGACGTGGCCGTGCTCGAACCACAGCCGCATGAGGAAGTCGTTGCCGCCGGTCATCCCGGCCGGCCGCGACCAGCTCGGGTCGATGCTGGCCCACGCGCCGCCGGTCGTGTGCACGACGACCTGGGCGAGCTCCTCGACGTCGAGCTGTCCGGTCAGCGGGGCCGCCTCGGCGTACACGCTGCGGTATTCACACCCGGAGATGTAGTGCAGCGTGTCGGCCAGATGCACGACGTGGTCCATCAGCGCACCCCCGCCGGCCAGCTGCGCGCTGCCGAAGAAACCGCCGGGGTACGGGGCGTGATTGACCCCGCTCATCGCGACCAGCGCGCCGAGCGAGCCGCCCCGGGCGAGGTCGCGGACCTTGCGCACGACGGGCGCGTAGCGCACCGGGAAGGCGACCGACAGCCACGCGTCCGCGGCGAGGATCGCGGTGCTCGCGGCGGCGTCGTGCCCGAGCGGCTTCTCGCACAGGATCGGCAGGCCCGCCGCGGCCGCCGCGGCGACATAGCTTGCGTAGTGCACGTGCTCGCTGGTGATGATGACCGCGTCGACCGCGGCGAGCAGCGCCTCCGGCGACGCCGTCGCTGTCAGCTCGTGCTGACGGGCGAAGGACTCGGCGCGTACGGGATCATGGTCGTGCACCGCGACGGCCTCGGCGTGCGGGTGCAGCCGGGCGAGCTCCGCGCGGTAGGTGGCGGCGTGCACGTGCGCGCAGCCCAGGAATCCGACCCGGATCGTCATGCGTCCTCCTCCGTGAGCAGCACGGGCCGGCCGGTGTCGGCGCTGCGGATGGCGGCCTCGGCGAGGCGGACCGCCTGGTAGCCGTCGGCCGCGGTGGCGAGGGGGGCGGGTCCGGTGCCGGCGAACCAGGCCAGCGCCGCCTGCAGCTCGAGACGGAACGGGTCGTCCGGGTCCGGTGCGACC
>CAKUMG010001183.1 GCA_934667465.1 uncultured Actinoplanes sp.
GTACAACGTCGTCCCTGACCTGCCGTCCGCGCCACCGCCGGTGCTGCACCCGGGCACGTTCGCGCCGATCGGCCCGGACGATCTCGCGCCGCTGTTCCCGATGTCGCTGATCGAGCAGGAGGTCACGACCGAGCGGTACGTCGACATCCCCGAGGACGTGCTCGACGTCTACCGGCTGTGGCGCCCGTCGCCGCTCTACCGCGCGCGTCGCCTGGAGAAGGCGCTCGGCACGCCGGCGAAGATCTTCTACAAGTACGAGGGCGTCTCACCGGCCGGCTCGCACAAGCCGAACACGTCGGTCCCGCAGGCGTACTACAACGCCGAGGCGGGGATCCGGCGACTGACCACGGAGACCGGGGCCGGGCAGTGGGGCACCGCGCTCAGCTTCGCGGCCGCGCAGTTCGGGCTGGAGTGCGAGGTGTGGCAGGTCCGGTCCTCGTACGACCAGAAGCCGTACCGCAAGATCATGATCGAGACGTTCGGCGGCGTGATCCATCCGTCGCCGTCCACGCTGACCGCGGCCGGGCGCGCGGTGCTGGCGAAGGATCCGGACTCCCCCGGCTCGCTCGGCATCGCGATCTCCGAGGCGGTCGAGATCGCGGCGCAGCACCCGGACACGAACTACGCGCTCGGCAGCGTCCTCAACCACGTGCTGCTGCACCAGACCGTGATCGGCGAGGAGGCGCTGCTCCAGTTCGCCAAGATCGGTGTCACGCCGGACGTGATCGTCGGGTGCACCGGCGGCGGGTCGAACTTCGGCGGCCTGACCTTCCCGTTCCTGCGCGAGAAGCTGGCCGGCCGGCTGGACGTGACGATCCGGGCCGCCGAACCGGCCAGCTGCCCGTCGCTGACCAGGGGCGTCTACGCGTACGACTACGGCGACACGGCCGGGCTGACGCCGCTGATGAAGATGCACACGCTCGGGCACGACTTCATCCCGGACCCGATCCACGCCGGCGGCCTGCGCTACCACGGGATGTCGCCGCTCATCTCGCACGTCTACGAGCTGGGCCTGATCGAGGCGGTCGCGATCCCGCAGTCCGAGTGTTTCGCGGCCGGGGTGCGCTTCGCCCGTACCGAGGGCATCGTCCCGGCCCCGGAACCCACGCACGCGCTGGCCGCCTGCATCGAGGAGGCGCTGCGCTGCAAGGAGACCGGTGAGCCGAAGGTGATCCTGACCGCGCTGTGCGGGCACGGTCACCTGGATCTGGCCGCGTACGGCGCCTACCTGGCCGGCGAGATGACCGACCACGCGCTCCCGGCGGCCCAGCTCGACGCCGCCCTGGCCGGGCTCCCCCGGGGTCTCTAGACCGGCTCCGGCGGGATCGCGCGGTAAGCCGACTCCAGCAGCGCGGTCAGCGCGTCGTCCGGTGCGAACGTGGTCTCGTCGATCGCGGCCAGCGGGCGGACCGGGCTGATCGAGTTGCTGGCGAAGGCGAACCGGTACCGGGACGCCTCCGCCACCGGCACCGGGCGCACCTCCCACGGCACGCCCAGCCGGTCCAGGCCGTCCTTGAGCAGCCGCATCGACACGCCGTGCAGCATGCCGGCCGCGGGCCAGACCACCCGGTCGCCGTCCGAGAAGCCGGCGTTCCACACCGTGCCCTCGCTGATCAGCCCGTTCCGGTCGACGAAGAGCGCGTCGTCGAAGCCCCGCGCCTGCGCCCGGCGCCAGTGCCAGGTCAGGCCGAACGTGGCGACGTGCTTCACCTCCGGGAGATCCCGCTCGTACGGCACCGTGCACACCCGCGGCGGCGAGGTCAGCGCCGGGGCCGGCGGGTCCACGGTGACCAGCACGTACGGCTCCGCGGGCGCGACCGCGCTGGGGCGCCGGCCCTCGCCGGAGAAGACCGTCACCCGGACCGACGCGTCCGGCGTGCCGGCCAGTGAGTCCCGCAGCAGGCCGCGCACCCGCTCGCCGGCCAGGCCGCGGCCCGCACCGCGGACTGGGACGTGCTGGCCGACGTGGCCCGGGTGCTGGGCTGGACACCGCTGGCCGCGGCGTACACCGTGGGGCTGGACGCGGTGGAGGGGCGCTGGTTCGCCGTACCCGCGAAGTTTTTGATCGTTGTCCTGTCCGTCGCGGTGTTGCTCCGGTGGTGGTCGTCGACGCTGGAGAGCGCGATGGCCGGCACCGCCACGACCACGTCCGGCCGGGGCACCCGGGAGGCACCGGGCGCGTCACCGACCACCCGGCTGTTCCCGCGGCTGCTGCGCGGGCTGCCGCGGACCCGGTTCGGCGCGCTGGTCGCACTGCAGGCGCGGTACTGGTGGCGGGACACCCGGCGGCGGGCGAACCTGATCACGTTCGCGGTGGTGGGCGTGTTCGTGCCGCTGATGGTGAACATCGGCAGCCGGGGCCTGATCGAGGGGACCGCGGCGGTGCCGCCGTCGCTGGCCACCGCGACCGCGTCGATGGTGTTCCTGGGCGTGCTCGGCGGTGTGGGGCTGGCCAACCAGTTCGGTTACGAC
>CAKUMG010001184.1 GCA_934667465.1 uncultured Actinoplanes sp.
GGGAGCCGGCCCGGCGAGGCGCGCCGGGCCGACAAGGGGCGCCGGGTGGACGAGGAAGTCACGGCGCCCACCATACCTGCGCACTCACGCAGGCATTCAAGTAGGCAGCCTAGCGCCGGGGCGGCTCCGCACGCCGGGCCCCCAGCCACGGCCGGCAGGCGACCCGGGCCGGCGGCGGGAGCCCCGGAAGCGGGCCGGGCGTGCCCGGGGCCGGCCCGCGCTCGCGGTCCTCCGGCTCCCAGGGCTCGTCGATCGGGATCACTGAGCGTCCTTCAGGTCCCCGCACCCGGTCTCGTCCGGCAGCAGCGGGCGCAGCCGCACCGACCACCCGTTGCCGCCCGACACCCACGGCGTGGTGGTGACGGCGGTCTTCGCGGCGGCGAGGATGTTCTCCTTCTGGTCGCCCGCGGCGGTCACGCAGTGCAGGCCCGCGCCGATCGGCTCGCCGGGCAGCGCCTCGCCGGGCCAGTCGACGGCCTGGGGGCGGGCGAGCTGGTCGTCGCCCGGCTCGACATAGGGGCTGACGACCGCGGCGAGAACCTCCGGCTCGTACGCGGTGGTCTGCAGCTCGCTCGTGATCCTGTCCAGCTTCTCGAGGAACGCGGTCAGCTTCGCACGCGCGTCCTTCTGCGCCGCGGTGAGGGCGGGGTCGTCGGCCTGGGCCTCGCGCAGCGCCTCGACCCCCACGGTCTGGTCACCGGCGGTGATCCGGGTGGCCGGGATGTCGGTCACGCCCGGCTGCCCGAAGTCGGCGCCGGTGCGCACCCCCGCCGCGACGGCCTCCTCGACGAGTTTCTGCGCCTGTTCGGGGGTGATCGAGCCGATCTGCAGGTTGGGCAGCGCCGGGCCCGGATAGATCATCACTTCCGGCCCGGGGACGATCACCCGCCCGTCCGCGTAGATGCTGGTCGTGGGCAGCCGCCCGGCGCGCATGTCCGGGGTCACGAACCCGCCGACGGACGCGACGCGCAGGATCAGATCATCCGGTGAGGCGGGAGAGGAGGCGGAGGGTGCCGCGGCGGCCGACGAGGACGAGGACGGCTGCGCGCAGGCGGCGAGGACCAGCAAGGAGGCGGCCGCCGCAGCGGTCCGCAAGCCGCGAAGTGAAGTCATACCGGCTCGGACGAACCGGCCGTACCGAAGGTTCCGCACAAGAACGGAAAAAAGCGGTGACCGGCCCCGTTCCTCGAAGGGGAGGGAACGGGACCGGCCACCCAGGGCGGGGTGAACGGCTATTTGACGGAACCGAGCGACAGCCCCTGCACCAGCTTGTCCTGCGCCGAGAAGCCCGCCACCAGCACCGGCAGCGAGATCACGAACGCGGCCGCGCAGAGCTGGGCGAGGAACAGCCCCTGGCTGGTGACGAAGCTGGTCAGGAACACCGGGGCGGTCTCCGCGACGGTCGCGGTGAGCACCCGGGCGAAGAGCAGCTCGTTCCAGCTGAAGATGAAGCAGATCAGCGCGGTCGCCGCGATCCCCGGCGTGACGACCGGGGCGATGACCGAGCGCAGCGTCTTGGCCAGCCCGGCCCCGTCCATGGCGGCCGCCTCGAGCATCTCGACCGGCACCTCGGACAGGAACGAGCGCATCATCCAGACCGCGATCGGCAGGTTCATGGCGGTGTAGAAGACGATCAGCAGCCAGATGTTGTCGAGCAGGCCGGTGGTCTGCGCGAAGAGGTAGAGCGGCAGCAGCCCGGCCACGACCGGCAGCATCTTGGTCGACAGGAAGAAGAACAGGACGTCGGTCCACTTCCGGACCGGCTTGATCGACAACGCGTACGCGGCGGGGAACGCCAGCAGCAGCACGAGCGCCGTGGAGACGATGCTGGCCGTCATCGAGTTCAGCAGCGGCGGCCAGGGCGAGGCGCCGCCGCCGAAGAACTCGCGGTAGCCCTCCAGCGTGAGCGGCGCGAACACCGCGGGCGGGTTGGTGGCGGCGTCGGCCTCGCTGTGGAACGAGGTGAGCACCATCCACAGCACGGGCAGCACGAACAGGATGCCGATCACCCAGGCCAGCAGCGTCAGCCAGACGCCGCCGCGGGACTTCTTCGCAGGAACCGCCGCAACAGTCATCGGCCCGCATCCTCCTTGAAGAGCGACGACACCGTACGCAGCGCGAACGTCGCGATGATGATCGTGCCGACGACCACGATCACGGCCGCCGCCGACGCGCGTCCGTAGTCGTGGGCCTGATAGAAGATCTGATAGATGGTGTACGGGAGGTTCGCCGTGCCGAGGCCGCCGGACGTGATCGTGAAGACGGCGTCGAAGTTCTGCACGATGTAGATGGAGCCGAGCAGCGCACCGAGCTCGAGGTACTGGCGCAGGTGCGGCAGCGTCATGCTCCGGAAGATCTGCCAGTTGTTCGCGCCGTCGATCCGGGCCGCCTCGATCACGTCGAGCGGGCGCCCCTGCAGCCCGGCCAGCAGGATCAGCATCATGAACGGCGTCCACTGCCAGACC
>CAKUMG010001185.1 GCA_934667465.1 uncultured Actinoplanes sp.
GTGCTGGTGCGACAGGACGAGCGGGAGCTGCTGGTACGGGTGAGCGACACCGGGCCGGGGCTGACGCCCGGCCAGGCGGCGTCGGCGTTCCGCCGCGGCTGGTCGACCAAGGAGGGCCCGGGCCGCGGCGTCGGCCTGTCGCTGGTCCGGCAGGTCGCCGACCGCTACGGCGGCAGCTACGCCGTCGACACCGGGCCGGGCGGGCGCGGCGCCGAGCTGACCGTGCGCCTGCCGGTGCCGCCGTGACGCCGGTGCGGGTCCTCGTCGTCGAGGACGAGACGCTCATCGCCGAGGCGCACCGTGCGTACACGGAAAGGGTCGAAGGTTTCGAGGTCGTCGGCCTGGCCCACACCGCGCGGGCCGCGATGGCGGCGCTGCGCGCAGGCCCGGTCGACCTGGTGCTGCTGGACCTGAACCTGCCCGACATGCACGGCCTGGAGATCGTCCGCGCGCTGCGCACCGCCGGCAGCGGCACCGACGTGCTCGCCGTCTCGTCGGCGCGCGACGTGGCGACCGTCCGGCAGGCCGTCGCCCTCGGCGTGACCCACTACCTGCTCAAACCGTTCACGTTCGCGACGTTCAAGGCCAAGCTGGAGAGCTACGCGAAGTACCGCGCGCAGCTCGTCGGCACGGGGGAGCTCGCCGCGCAGCACGAGATCGACCGCGCCTTCGCCACCCTGCGCGGGCCGGCGCACGACACGCTGCCCAAGGGGCTCGACGCGCACACGCTCGACCTCGTGCTGGGGGCGCTGCGCGGGCACTCCGGCGGGCTTTCCTCGGCCGGCGGGGCTTCCGGCGGGCTTTCCGGGGCGGGCGGGTCTGCCGGCGGGCTTTCCGGGGCGGGCGGGGCTTCCGGTCCAAGTGGGCTGTCGGCGGCCGAGGTGGGCCTGCGGACCGGGACTTCGCGGGTCACCGCGCGCCGCTATCTGGAGCATCTCGCCGACGCCGGGTGGGTGGCCAGGCATTTCCGGTACGGGGGTCCCGGCCGCCCCGAGGTCGAGTACCGCCCGGCGTGATCTCGGTCATGACAATCGCGGCCGCGCGTCGCAGAATGCAGCGATGGAACAGCGATTTCTGGGTGCCAGCGGATTGCGGGTCAGCGAGCTCTGCCTCGGGACGATGACGTTCGGCAAGGAGGCGAGCGAGGAGGACTCGCACCTGCTGCTCGACCGGTACACCGACGCGGGCGGCAACTTCGTCGACACCGCCGACGTCTACGGCAAGGGCAGGTCCGAGGAGATCATCGGCCGGTGGCTCCCCGGCCGTCGGCGCGAGGACCTCGTCATCGCCACCAAGGGCTTCTGGGCGACCGGCGACGGCGCCAACGACCTCGGCGGCGGGCGCAAGCACCTCCTCGCCGCGGTCGAGGGCAGCCTGCGGCGGCTCGGCACCGACTACATCGACCTCTACCAGCTGCACTGCTTCGACGGCACCACGCCGATCGAGGAGACGCTGTCCACCCTGGACGGGATGGTGCGCGCCGGCAAGATCCGTCACCTGGGGGTCAGCAACTACGCGGCATGGCAGCTGCAGAAGTCCGTCGACGTCGCCCGCCACCGCGGCTGGGAACCGTTCGTGTCGTCGCAGCCGCTCTACAACCTGATCGACCGCGACATCGAACTCGACCACGTCCCGGTCTGCCGCAACGAGGGCGTCGGCATCGTCCCGTGGGCCCCGATGCGCGGCGGCTGGCTGACCGGAAAGTACCGCCCCGGCATGACGGCAGCGCCGGCGGACACCCGCTGGGAGGGCAACAAGCAGTCCTGGCTCGGCGACTGGGACAACAGCGTCGACGCGCGCACGTGGGCGGTCACCGAGACCCTGCTCGCGGTCGCGGACGAGGTGGGTCACAGCCCGGCGCAGGTGGCGCTGCGCTGGCTGATGCAGCGGCCGGGCGTCACCGCCCCGATCGTGGGCGCGCGGCGGGTCGACCAGCTCGAGGACAACCTGGGCGCCTGCGGCTGGGCACTCGAGGACAAGCAGATGGAACGGCTCACCGCGGCGGGGGACAAGCCACTGCCCTATCCGTACGGCTACCTGGCCGGCTCCCCGCGCACCCCGCGCTGACACCGGACCCCCGCGCGGGCGCCTTGCTCGCGCGGGGTGTCGGGCTCGCGCGGGGCGTCCGATTCGCGGGGCGTGTTCGGGCAGGCCGGGTGGCCCCCCACGGGGATCGGGTGGTGCGTATTCGCGGCAACCGATGTCCACGCGAGAAGAACCCCAGGCAGAGCCCGCCGGCGACCAGCGGATCCGGCCCGCGTTCCAGGTGTCGCAGGCGCGCGTCCGGCCCGCCGCCCTGAGTGCGGCGGCCGGAGCCGGGGATCCCACACCTCCCCGGCAGGACCGCCCGGGCGATCCGTGGTGGGCCTTCGTCGTCCTCGGTGTCGTGCTGATCGCGCTGGCCGGGCTCGTGCTCCGGTTCTCGGCGGCGTCGATGGCGGTGGACGACGCGTCCGCCGCGG
>CAKUMG010001186.1 GCA_934667465.1 uncultured Actinoplanes sp.
AGGTCGGGCCGTGCGCCACCACGGCCGGGGCGGCCTCGCCGGCCGCGACGATGTCCGGGAAGCCGAGGACCACCACTACCCGGACGGGGGCGTCCACGACGAGCTTCACGGTGGCCTTCGTGACGACGGCGAGGGTGCCCTCCGAGCCGACGAGGGCCTGGGTGAGGTCGAAGCGCTCGGGCAGCAGGTGGTGCGCGGCGTAGCCGGAGACCTGGCGGCCGAAGCGGTCGAACTCGGTGCGGGCGGTGGCGAGGCTCTTGCCCAGAACGTCGCGGACGTCGGCGATGACCTGATCCGCGCCGCGTACGAAGGCGATGCCGTTGTCGTAACCGGTGGTCATCGTCTCACCGGCCGCCGTGAGCAGTTCGAGGCCGGCGACGTTGTCGGAGGTGCGGCCGTAGGCCAGGGACCGCGACCCGCAGGCGTTGTTGCCGATCATGCCGCCGATGGTGCAGCGCGGGTGGGTGGAGGGGTCGGGACCGAACCGTACGCCGTGGGGGGCGGCGGCCTTCTGCAGGACGGCGTGCACGGTGCCGGGCTCGACGACAGCGGTGCGCGCCTCGGGGTCGATCTCGAGCACGCGGTTGAGGTGGCGCGAGAAGTCGAGCACGATGCCGCGCCCGACCGCGTTGCCGGCCACGGACGTGCCCGCGCCGCGGGAGGTCAGCGGCACCCCGGTCGCGCGCGCGACGGCGAGCGCCGCGGCGACCTCGTCGGTGTCGCGTGGGCGCACGACGGCCAGGGGCGGGATCCGGTAGAGCGAGGCGTCGGAGGCGTACATGCCGAGGGTGCCGGCATCGGCACGCACTTCCAGACCGGCCCGCTCCAGCTCCGCCACCACGTCAGTCATGAGTAACATGTTACGCGTGCCCTCGCTGACCCTCCCGCCGGAGGCCCCCACCCTCGCCGACGCGGTCGCCCAGTCGGTCCGTGACGGGGTCGCCGCCGGCGAGCTCGTGCCGGAGACGACGTACTCCGTCTATCAGCTGGCCTCGCTGCTGGGGGTCTCGCGCAGCCCGGTCCGGGAGGGGCTGCTGCGGCTCGCCGAGGCGGGGCTGATCGAGATCCTGCGCAACCGCGGCTTCCGGGTGCTGCGCCCCCGGGCGGCGGACATCGAGGAGATCTTCGGCATCCGGCTGGCCCTGGAACCACCCGTTGCCCGGCTCGCGGCCGAGCGCGGCACCGACGAGCAGCACGCTTCGATCCGCGAGGCGCTCGACGCGATGGCCGGCTCGCCCGACGCCGCCACCTTCTGGCAGGCCGACCGCGCACTGCACGACCTGCTGCTGCGTACGGGTGGCAAGCCCCGCACCGCCGCGATCGTGGCCGGGCTGCGGAGCACGACAGCCCTGCTCGGCCCGCCCACCACGGCCAGCGGCCGGGGCCTCGCCGAGATCCACGCCGAGCACGAGCCACTGGTCGCGGCCGTCCTGGCCCGCGACGGCGCCGCCGCCGAGGCCGCGATGCGCGCCCACCTGGAGGCGACCGCGGCTCTGCTGGCGGCGCGGCTCGCCGCCCTCCCGTCCTGAGAACTGGCCGGGAGGGCTCGCCTCGCCCGGCTGTGCGCTGGTCAGGGCAGGGTGGCCAGGAGGGCACGGGTCTCGGCCACGACGCGGTCCTGGAAGGCGGGGTCGTGGACCTCGGCGGAGCCGCGCATCGGGCGGCCCCGCTCGTCGAAGTAGCTGCCGGTGGGTGCGGGCGGGCCGGTCAGGATCGCGGTGATGACGCGGGCGGCGGTGCGCGGGTTGCTCCAGTACCTGACGAGCGGGGCGATCGGGGACAGCACGTGCCTGGAGAGCAGGCGCAACGGGAGGGGCGCGTCGCGGCCGAGGTCCGTGCCGGGGCTGTAGCCGGGCTCGACGGCGGTGAAGCGCAGGCGCGGGGTCTCGCGGGCGAAGGCGAGGACGGTGGCGAGATTGCCCTGCTTCGCGGTGGCGTACGCGTCGAGCCCCGGCACGGACGAACCGCCGGGCCGCCACTGCCCCCGCGCGCTCGCCTCGACGGAGAGGAAGCGGCTGCCCCGGAAGCCGGCGATCCGCGCGGGCCGGCGATCGGGGTCCTCGACGGCGGAGCAGACGAACAGGACGTGCGCGCCGCCGGGCAGGTGCGGCAGGAGCGCCTCGGTGAACGCGAACGGCCCGAGGTGGTTCGTCGCATAGGTGCCGTCCCAGCCCTGCGCGGTGGTGAACGGGCGGGTCGCCATGATGCCCGCGTTGTTGACCAGGCCCGCGTACGGCAGGCCGAGCGCGGCGATCTCGGCGGCGGCGCGGCGGGCGCTGGTGACGTCGGCGAGGTCGGCGACGACGGGGACCGCCTCACCGCCGCGGGCGCGGATCTCCCCGCGTACCTCGTCGAGCTTGGCGGGGTTGCGGCCGGCCAGGACGACGGTGCCGTGTCGGGCGAGCCCGAGGGCGGTGCGGCGGCCGATGCCCGCGGTCGGGCCGGTGATGATCCAGGCTGG
>CAKUMG010001187.1 GCA_934667465.1 uncultured Actinoplanes sp.
GAGCCCGCGGACGTCCGCGGCGCACGTCTGCCGGATCCGGTCCAGGGGGCTCTGCAGGGCCCGCAGCGCCTCGTCATGCCGGTGCTGGGGGCCGGCGCACGCGGCGGCCCGGCGGTCGGCGGCCCAGCCCTCGGTGTCGCGGCGGCAGTCGAACCAGGCGGCGGCGTAGATCCGGACCGTGTCCGAGCGGCGGCCGAACTCCTGCAGCGTGTCCCGGGCCCGGTCGGCCGGCGACTCCGGGCGGGCCAGCGAGGCCAGGACCAGGAGCCCCGCGACCAGGGCCAGAGCGAGCAGGTGCAAGATCCATCGGACGGGAACGGTCACCCGGACCAGGTTAGGGGACAATACGTACTTATGAGGGCAATGAGGCTGATCGCGCGGGCCGCGGCCGTGCTGCTGACCGGCGGGGCCGCGGTGGTCGTGCTCGGCACCCTGCTGCACCGGGTGCCCTGGCTCGGCCTCGCCACCACGATCGGGTCCGCGTACCCGGTGTGGATCGTCCTCGCCGCCGTGGCCGCCGCCGTCCTGTCCTGGTTCTCCTGGCCGTCCTGGAAAAGGACGGCGCTGCTCGCGGTGGCCCTGCTGACCGTCGCGGGCGGCGCCGTGATCACCGGGCGGATGGCCGCCGCGCTCGGCGACGTCAGCGTCGTCCGCGCGCTCGGCATCGGCGCGGCCCGCTCCGCCACGCCCGACGACGAGCCGGTGTACCTCGGCTCCCTGCGGCTCAGCGTCTACCGGCCGGCCGCCACCACCCCCGCGCCCGTGCTCGTCTACGTGCACGGCGGCGGCTGGATCGGGGGCAGCCGCGCCAATCACAGCGCGGACCTGCGCTGGTTCGCCGACCGGGGCTGGCTGACCGTCAGCGTCGGCTACACGCTGTCGTCGGCGGACCGGCACCTCTGGGACGTCACGCCCGGGCAGATCGCCTGCGCCCTCGCCTGGACCGCCCGCAACGCCGCCCGCTACGGCGGCGACCCGGCCCGGCTGTCGGTGACCGGCGACTCCGCGGGCGGCAACCTGGCCATGAACGCCGCCGGCCCCGGCGCCGGCGGTCCCTGCGCGGGCCCGTTCCCGCCGGTCCGGGCCGTGGCCGTCACCTACCCGGTCGTCGACGCGGCCGCCTTCCACGGCAACCCCGACCCGGTCCTGGGCGACGACGCCCGCGCGATGGCCGCCGCGTACACCGGCGGCACCCCCGCCGAGTTCCCCGAGCGCTACGCGAGCCTCGACCCCACCCGGCACCTCACCGCCGCCACCCCGCCCACGCTGCTCATCGTCGGCGAGGGCGACCACCTCGTCCCACCCGAGGGCGCCTACCGGTACGCGGCACAGGCCCGCGCGTCCGGCGCCGCCGTCCGCCTCGTCCGCGTCCCCTACGCCGAGCACGCGTTCGACGCCCCGGCCGGCTCGCTCGGCCAGCAGGGCTACCGCACCCTCACCGCCGCCTGGCTGCGCGACCACGGCTGACGGCCGGCAGCGGCAACCTGGCGCAGTACGTCGCGCTCGCCTACCCGCTCTGCGACTCGCTGCTGATCGGCACGCTGCTCGCACGCTCGATCGCGGGCCGCCGGCTCGACGTGCCCAGCGCGCTCATCACGGCCGGCTTCGGCATGTTCGTCGTCGCCGACGTCGTGTTCCTGACCCTCGTCGCGACCGGCGACTACCACCCGGGCGGCTTGCACAACGTGTTCTTCCTCGCCGGGCTGGCGCTGGTCGGCCTCGCCGCGTGGCAGCCGGACCGGGCGCGCCCGGACCGGGCCGAGAACAACAAGCTCGGGCTCTCTATCTGGTTCGCGTTCGGCGCCCTGGCGGTCACCATCGTCGCGACCCGGGTCCCACTGTCGAACCTCACCGTCGCGCTGGCCGGGCTGACCCTGGTGGCGGTGGTGCTGCGCGTGCTGGTCTCGTTCCGCGAGCTGGAGTCGCTCGGCCGGGCGCGGCACGAGGAGGCGCGCCGCGACGCGCTCACCGGGCTGGCGAACCGCCGCGCGGTGCTGGAGAGCCTGGCGGCGCTGCCCGGCGGGCCGGTCGCGCTGCTGCTGCTGGACCTCGACAAGTTCAAGGACGTCAACGACACGTACGGGCATCAGGCCGGCGATCTGCTCCTGACGCAGGCGGCGCGGCGGCTCCAGGCGGTCACCCGGACCGGGGACGGGCTGGGGCGGCTCGGGGGCGACGAGTTCGTGCTCGTCCTCGCCGGGGAGCAGGCGGGGGAGCAGGCGGGGGAGCCGGTGGCGGCGCGGCTGGCGGGGCGGATCCGGGCGGCGCTGCTGGCGCCTTTTCCCCTGGGCGACGGGGTCGAGGTGGAGATCGATGTGAGTATCGGGATCGCGTCGTCGCCGGCGGGCGGGGATGCGGACCTGCTGTTCCGGCAGGCGGACATCGCGATGTACGCGGCGAAGCGGGCCGGGGGAGGGCATGCGCTCTTCCGCCCCGAAGCGCCGGTGTCCGGGGC
>CAKUMG010001188.1 GCA_934667465.1 uncultured Actinoplanes sp.
GCCGTTCCCCGCCCCGCAGTTCCGCCGCCGCGGCGGCGACGGACCGGCCGGGCCGGATCGCGAGGTTGGCGGCGGCGATGCGCAGCGCGAGCGGCAGATGCGCGCAGAGCTCCGCCAGCTCGCGGGCGGCGTCCGGTTCGGCGGCGGTCCGGGCCGCGCCGACGTGCGTGGTGAGCAGGTCCGCCGACTCGTCCGGGTGCAACGTGGTCAAGGCGACGTGGACGGCGCCCTCCCGCGCCACCAGCCCGGCCAGCGCGTCCCGGCTGGTGATCAGCGCGTGGCAGCCCGCGCCTCCGGGCAGCATCGGCCGGACGTGCGCGGCGTCCACGACGTTGTCGAGGACCACCAGGACGCGGCGCCCGGCCAGCACCGAGCGGTAGAGGCCGGTCTGCAGGACGAGGTCGGCCGGGATCCGCTCGGCGGGCACGCCCAGGGACTGCAGCAGCAGGGGCAGCGCCTCGGCCGGGGTGACGGCGGGGTCGCCGGAGTGCCCGCGCAGGTCCAGATAGAGCTGGCCGTCCGGGAACCGCCCGGCGACGCGGTACGCCCAGTTCACGGCCAGGGCGGTCTTCCCGACGCCGGCCGTGCCGGTGATGACGGTGGCGGGCACCGCCGCGGGGGCCGCACCGAGCGCGTCCAGGGCCTCGTGGCGGCCGGTGAACCCGGCGACGTCCGGCGGCAGCTGCCGCGGTACCCAGTCCGGCCCGCTCGTGACCTCGCCGGCCCGACCGGGCACGCCCGTGGACTCGCCGGCCTGACCGGGCCCGGCGGTGTCGAGCCGCTCCGCCAGGGCCCGCCACGCCTGCTCCCAGCGGCGCAGCTCCTCCGGGTCGGCACCGCAGGCCCGTACCACCGCCCGGACGATCTCCAGCGACGGCGGGCGGCGCTGCGGGCGCAACGCGTCGAACAGCGTGCTGGTGGCCACCCCGGTCCGGCGGCGCAGCTCCGCCAGGGACGGGTTGCCGGCCCAGACCTTGACGTCGCGCAGCGAGCGGACGAACCCGGCCTGATCGGTGCCCTCGTCCGGGAGCGGGAAGTCCCGCCGCGGCCCGCTCGTCTCCATCGCTCCCCCAGTGGTCGGCGCGAGTGTACGGACCGCTTCGGTGCCGGTTCCTTGACGGGTCGCCGCCCGTCCGCGAGGGTTCGAGCCCATGGCATACATCGATCTGGGACTCGACGAGAAGAAGTTCCCCGGCATCACCGGCCCACTGCGGTTCCGCCCCGAGACGGCGGGCCCGCTGAACGCGCTGGCCGAGGCCCTCCTGCACGCGCCGCATCCCACGTTCGCGGCGGGCGAGCGCGAGCTGATCGCGGCGTACGTGTCCGGGCTGAACGCCTGCGCCTTCTGTTACGCCTCGCACGCGGCGTCCGCGGCGGAACAGCTCGACGGCGGGATGCCGCTGGTGAGCGCCGCCTGCGCCGGGCACGAGGACGCCTCGCTGGGCGACCGGGTGCGGGCGCTGCTGGCGATCGCCGCGTCCGTGCAGCGTGGCGGGCACGAGGTCACCCTGGCCCAGGCCGACGCGGCCCGTGCCGCGGGCGCCACCGACGTGGAGATCCACGACACCGTGCTGATCGCGGCGGCGTTCTGCATGTTCAACCGGTACGTCGACGGGCTCGGCACGGTGCTGCCCGACGACCCCGCGGTGTACGCCCGCAGGGCTCGCGCCGTCGCCGCCGACGGCTACTTGTGACGCGTACACCCTCAATCTGCGGGGTTGACCCCGACGCGGCGTCATGGTTTCCGATGACCGCATGAACCGCGTGTCGTTCGCCTATCTCGCGTCCTTCGCCCTGTCCATGCTGGGCAACTCCATCGCCGGGGTGGCGCTGCCGCTGCTCGTGCTGCAGACCACCGGCAGCGTGCTCGCCGCCGGCACCGTCGCGGTCGCCTCGGCGCTGCCCGCAGCCGTCGCGGGGCTGGTCATGGGCGTGGTCATCGACCGGATCAACAGGCGTACGGCCTCCGTGCTGACCGACGTGATCTCGGCGCTCTCGGTCGCCGCGCTGCCCCTGGTCGACGCGACCGTGGGGCTCGCGCTGGGGTGGTTCGTGCTGTTCGGGGTGATCGGGTCGTTCGGCGACGTGCCGGGGCTGACCGCGCGCGAGGCGATGGTGCCGGGCATCGTGCGGGCCGGGAGGATGGGCGCCGAGCGGCTGCTGGGGCTGCGCGAGTCGCTCGCCGCGCTGGTCCTGCTGGCCGGTCCGGCGGCCGGAGCGGCGTTGATCGCGGCGTTCGACGGGGTCACGGTGCTGTGGGTGACCGCGGCGACCTCGGCCGCGGCGGCGGCGATCACGATGCTCATCCCGCGCGCGGCCGGCGCGATCGAGAAGACCGGCGCCATCGAGAAGACCGGCGCGATCGGGAAGACCGGCACCATCGGGGAGACCGGCGCCGTCGGGGAGACCGGCGCCGGGCCGCGCAGGGTGGTGCTGCGCGACGGCTGGCGCAC
>CAKUMG010001189.1 GCA_934667465.1 uncultured Actinoplanes sp.
GCGCACGACCGTGCCGCTGCTCGCCGACGAGTACCGCCGCAACCGCACCACCGGCGGCTTCATCCTGATCGACGAGTCGACCAACCGCACGGTCGCCGCCGGCATGATCATCGAAGCCTCCTGACCCCGCCACCCGACACGACCTGAGCCGTACGCAGCGCGGCCCGCCCGGTTTCCCGGACGGGCCGCTCCGCATTCCGATGCGCTCCGCCGTGCCGATCCCCGGCGCGAAGGCCGAGCCGCCGCAGCTCCGGGCGCGAAAGCCGAGCCGCAGCAGCTCCGGGCGCGAAAGCCGAGCCGCAGCAGCTCCCGGGCCGAAAGGCCGCCGCAGCTCCCCGGTGGGGAGCCGCGGCATGCTGCAGGCGGGGTGGGTCAGAGCTTGCGGGCACCCGGCCCCGGCGTCGCGGTCCAGGCCGTCGGGGCGGTGAAACCCCTCTCCTCGTACGCTCGCGCGACTGCAGCGGTCGTCTCCGCCGCCTTGTCCGCGTCGACCAGCGCCAGCACGCAACCGCCGAAGCCGCCACCGGTCATCCGGGCGCCGTGGGCACCCGCCGCCAGCGCCGCCTCCACGGCCACGTCGACCTGCGCGACCGTGATCTCGAAGTCGTCGCGCATCGAGACGTGCGAGGCGGTCAGCAGCGGGCCGATCTCGCGGATCTTGCGCTCCTGCAGCAGCGCCACGGTGTCCAGGACGCGCTGGTTCTCGGTGACGATGTGCCGCACCCGGCGGCGGATCACGTCGTCGCCGATCGAGGCCAGGGCGGCGTCGAGGCCGTCCGGGGCGACGTCGCGCAGGGCGGGCACACCCAGCAGGCGGGCGCCCTCCTCGCAGGACTTGCGGCGGGCGCCGTACTCGCCGTCGACGTGCTGGTGCGGGGCGTTGCTGTTGATGATCAGCATGGCGAGCCCCTCGGCCGCCAGGTCGAACGGGATCTGCTCGACCTCCAGGGACCGGCAGTCGAGGAAGAGCGCCCGGCCCTCCTGGCAGCGGATCGAGGCCGACTGGTCCATGATCCCGGTCGGCGCGCCGACGTAGACGTTCTCGGCGCGCTGGGCGAGCGCCGGGCGCTGCGCCACGGGCAGGTCGATGCCGCCGAGGTCCACCAGGGCGGTCAGGACGGCGGACTCCAGCGCGGCCGACGAGGACACCCCGGCGCCGAGCGGCACGTCGGAGGAGAGGGCGATGCGGGCCGGCGGCACGTCGAAGCCCGCCTCCTGCAGGGCCCAGACGACGCCGGCGAGGTAGGCGCCCCAGCCCTTGACCTCGCCGGGCCCGGTGGTGCCGAAGCTGACCGGGGCGTCGGCGAAGTCCGAGGTGACCGTCCAGCCCGGCTCGGACGACACCGCCGCGGCCGCCACGACCTGCTGGGGCAGCGCGAAGGGCAGCACGAAGCCGTCGTTGTAGTCGGTGTGCTCACCGATCAGGTTGACCCGCCCGGGCGCCGCGTAGAGCGCGGTGGGCTCGGAGCCGAAGGTCGAGGTGAAGGCCGCTGCGGCCGAGGACGCGACTGTCATGTCCAAGATCCGATCACGCCACGTGGGACCGGTAGAACGCCCAGGCGTCCCCGATCATGTCGGTCAATGTGTTCTTCTCCGGGACCCAGCCCAGCTCGTCGCGCGCCCGCTGGGACGAGGCGACCAGCGTCGCCGGGTCGCCCTCGCGCCGCGGGGCGATCTCGATCGGCAGCTCGGCGCCGGTGACCTCGCGGGCGGCTTCGACCACCTGGCGGTTGGAGAAGCCGTTGCCGTTGCCGAGGTTGTAGATCCGGTGCTCGCCCGGGACGGCCGCGTCGAGCGCCAGCAGGTGGGCGCGGGCCAGGTCCTGGACGTGGATGTAGTCGCGCACGCAGGTGCCGTCGACCGTGGGGTAGTCGTCGCCGAAGAGCTGCAGCTTGTCGCGCTTGCCCGCGGCGGCCTGCAGGGTGATCGGGATGATGTGGGTCTCGGGGTCGTGCCGCTCGCCGATCATGGTGCCGTCCTCGCGGATCAGCGCGCCGGCCACGTTGAAGTAGCGCAGCGAGACCGCGGCGACCCCGTGGGCGAACGCCTCCGACGTGAGGATGTAGTCGAAGGCGAGCTTGGTGGCGCCGTACGTGTTGGTGGGGGCCTTCGCCGCCGACTCGGTGATCGGCAGCTCGGTGGGGTTGCCGTAGACGGCGGCGGTCGAGGAGAAGACGATCCGCGGCACGCGGGCGGCCCGGACCGCGTCGAGCAGCGCGAGCGAGCGCGTGACGTTGTGGTCCCAGTAGAGCTCCGGCTTGTGCATCGACTCGCCGGCCTGGATGAGGCCCGCGAAGTGCAGCACCGCGTCGAACCCGGAATCGGGGGTCAGTACCGTGGCCGCGTCCCTGATGTCCGCCTCGACGAAGGTGGCCTCGGCGGGGACGGCCTCGCGGTGGCCGTTGCTGAGGTTGTCGAGCACGGTGACCTCGTGCCCGGCGTCCAGCAGCAGC
>CAKUMG010001190.1 GCA_934667465.1 uncultured Actinoplanes sp.
CGCGTTGCCCGCGCGGGCCGCGATCACCGTCGCGGTGTCCGGTTGTGTCGCCATGGCGTCTCCCAGCCTTCCCGTGGAGCAACGATCATCGCGCGCGGCCCTCGTTTCGCCGGACGCAGGAAGGGAGACGGCCCGTTCGGCCTGCGATAACGGGAACTTCGCGCCAAGATCCCGCCGTCGGGTGATGGCGATTCCGGCACTCTCGTGGTTAGTCCCGCCGCCCGGCGGGAACATGATTCCCGTCCGAGACAGGCGATCATGAAGGGGGCCGGCGATGCGCGTTTCGTTGCACGTCAACCTGCCCCGCGAGGCGGACAGCGTCCCGGCCGTGCGCCGCATGCTGCGCTGCGCGCTGGCGGTGTTCGAGGTCGACGGCGAGATCGGGGCGGACCTCGAGATCGCGCTGAGCGAGGCGTGCGCCAACGTGGTGCGCCATGCCGCGGGCGCCGACAGCATTGAAGTACGGCTGGACGTGGCGGAGGACCGCTGCGCCATCGACGTCTGCGACAACGGGTCCGGCTTCGACGCCGCGTCGGTGCCGGAGCCCGAGACCGACAAGGACCGGGGCCGCGGGCTCTATCTGATCAAGGCGCTCAGCGAGAACGTACGGATGCAGTCGACCCCGCGCAGCGGCAGCCTGATCCACTTCGAGAAGGCCTTCGCCGCCGCGCCCTGACGGCGCGCACCCACTTCGTCGCAGCACCGCGCGGCCGCGCGCGGTGCCGGCCCCTGCCACCCTTATTATCTTTGCTCTACGACAACTAGTGCCGTCGAGCATGCGAAGGGGAGGGCACGTGTCCGACCGTCCGACGCCAGTGGGAGCACTGCTGCGCGCTGCACCGCCCGACCGCCTCCCCGAGGTCGTCGCCGATCACCTGCGCCGGCACCACGCCGCGGGCCGGGTCGAGGTGCTGCTCGCCGATCTCACGCTCACCGGGCTGCTGCCCGTGATCGACCCGGACGGTCCGGCCGGCGACACCCTCGCCCAGCGCTGCTTCGGCAGCCAGCTGCCCGTCGTCGACCCGGCACCCGACGCCCACCGCGCCTACCTGCCGCTGCAGGTGTGGGGCGAGCGGCTCGGCGTCCTGCTGGTGGAGGCGGAGGTGCCGACCGGCACCGACGTCACCACGGAGCTCGCCGCCGTGGCCGACGAGCTGGCCGTGGCGCTGCGGGCCGCCGACATGGTCACCGACCGCTACCGCCGGACGTGCCGGCGGCAGCGCCTGACCATGGCGGCCGAGCTGCAGTGGACGCTGCTGCCCGGGCGTTCACTCGGCGACGAGCGCTTCCTCGTCGCGGGGCAGCTCGAACCCGCGTACGCGGTCTTCGGCGATCATTTCGACTGGTCCCTGACGGGTGACACCCTCACCATCTCCGTGCTCAACGGGCACGGCGACGGCCTCGACGCCGCGGTGCTCAGCACGGTCGCGGTCAACGCGATGCGCAACGCGCGCCGCTCCGGCGCCAACATCGTGGAACAGGCCGAGCTGGCCTCGGACGCGGTCTACGCCCGGTACGGCGGCGAGATGTACGCCGCCACCCTGCTGCTGGAGGTAGACCTGGTCAGCGGGCGGGTCGACGCGGTGGACGCCGGCTCGCCGCGCGCGGTGATCGCCCGCGAACGCGAGGTCCTCCCGGTCGACCTCGAGCAGCAGCTGCCGGTCGGCATGTTCGGCGAAACCCGGTACGAGACCGAGCGGTTCACCCTCGAGCCCGGCGACCGGCTGCTCGTGGTCAGCGACGGCGTGCACGAGGCGAGACCGGGCGGGCGTCCCCCGTACGGTGAATCCGCCCTGCTCAGCACACTGCGACGGACGCGGCTGCAGCCCGCCACCGAGGCAGTGGGTACGGTGATGCGTGACCTCCGCGCCTATCATGCGGGGGCCGATCCCGCCGACGACGCGGTCACCGTCTGCCTCGACTGGCGGCGATGACGCTTCAACCGGCCGCCGACGGGGTAACGGGCTGACACCCTTCCCCATCCCTGCGTCCCGAGGATCGGCATGGAGCGCGTCACAGAGGTCGCCGCGGCCGTGGAGTCGACGGTGGAAGCACTGCTCGGCGTGTTCGAGAACGCCCGGCTGGCCCGCTCGCCTGCGGTCCCGCCCGCCCAGCTGCGCGTGCTCACGATCCTGCTGAGCAACGACGACACCAACATGAACCGGCTCGCCGAGGCGCTCGACGTCGTGCCGTCGTCGGCCAGCCGGCTCTGCGACCGGCTCGAGGCGACCGGGCTGCTGCGCCGCGTGCCCGACCCGCGCGACCGCCGGGAGGTGCGCCTGCTGCCCACGGCCGCGGCCCGCCGGCTCCTCGAGGAGCTGCGCGAGCGGCGGCGGGCGGCCCTCGGCGAGGTCCTCGAGCGGATGCCCCCGGCCCGGCGCACCGAGCTCGTCCGGGCCCTGGCCTCCTTCGAGGCCGCGGCGGACGCGACACCGGAGAGCGCCCCGGA
>CAKUMG010001191.1 GCA_934667465.1 uncultured Actinoplanes sp.
CCCGGGGGAGGGGGCGAAGTCCCGGTCCGGGTCCTCGGCGTTGAGCCGCGCCTCGACGGCGTGCCCGCGCTCGGCGGGCGCCGCGCCGGTCAGCGTGCCGCCCGACGCCACGTGCAGCTGCGCCTTGACCAGGTCGAACCCGGTGGTCGACTCGGTGATCGGGTGCTCCACCTGCAGCCGCGTGTTGACCTCCAGGAAGGCCAGCAGGTCGTCGCCCGGGTGGTAGAGGAACTCGACGGTCGCCGCGCCCCGGTAGCCGACCGAGACGGCCAGCCGCTCCGCCGACGCCTTGAGCTCGGCCGCCCGCTCCGCGCTCAGCACGGGGGAGGCCGACTCCTCGATGACCTTCTGGTTGCGCCGCTGCACCGAGCAGTCGCGCACGCCGAGCGCCCACGCGGTCCCGCCGTCGGCGATCACCTGCACCTCGACGTGCCGCGCGCCGGTGACCAGGCGCTCCAGGAACACCACGCCGCTGCCGAACGCGCGCGCCGCCTCCTGGCTGGTGCGCTCGTACGCGTCGTCGAGCTCGGCCTCGCTGCGGATGACCCGGATGCCGCGCCCGCCGCCGCCGGCCGTCGCCTTGAGCATCAGCGGATACCCGATGCGGGCGGCCGCCTCCTGCGCCGCCTCCAGCGACTCGACCGGCCCGCGGCTCCACGGCGCCACCGGCACGCCGACCTCCTCGGCGATCAGCTTCGCGCCGATCTTGTCGCCGAGCTTGCGCATCGCCTCCGCGCTGGGCCCCACGAACGTGACGCCGACCTTGTCGCACAGCTCCGCGAACGCGGGGTCCTCGGCGACGAAGCCCCAGCCAACCCACGCCGCGTCGGCGCCGGTCTCGACCAGCGCGCGCTCGAGGACCTTCAGATCGAGGTACGGGCGGGCGGACGCGGGCCCGAGATCGTAGGAGAGGTCGGCCTCACGCACGAAGGTGGCCGTCCGGTCGACGTCCGTGAACAGGGCGACGGTCTCGATCCGCTCCCCGGTCTGCGCGGCGAGATCCCGCACGGCATGGATGAGCCGCACGGCGGCCTCACCACGGTTGACGATAGCGACACGGCTGAACACCTGAGCTGGCCTCCTGGATCCGGACACGGCAGGGGCCCGCGTGGCGGACCCCGTTGGTCGCTACTTTTCCCTCTCCCGGTCGGCAATGCCATATCGTTCACAGCACGCGTCGGCCTGCCGGGTTTGTAGGAATCCACCAAAGCCCGTTGGCCGGTACCCCTAACCCCGTCGATGCCGCTCCCGGACCTGCGCCCGCGACGGCACCGCACCCGGCGCCCGCCCACCACGCCTGACCTGGCGCTATGTCGCCCGGTGCCCGTGCTCCGGCGCCCGCCCGGGCCCAGTTCCCGCCCGGACCGCCGCTCATCAGGGCTCAGCCGGCCCCCGACCCGCTCTTGGCCCACTCTTCATCAGCCCACGACCGACTTCCGGCCGGTACCCAGTCGGTGTGACGAGCGACTCGGGCTCCAGAAGCATCGCGCCGGCGGGTGCTCAGTCGGTAGTGGGCTCATCCGGTAGTGACGATGGACTCGCGGTCAGTGAGCGCCATGACTGCGGGCGCTCAGTCGGTGGCGACAAAGAGCTTGCGGTCAGTGAGCGCGCTCAGTCGGCGGTGACCAGGGACTCGCGGTCGGCGAGCACCGTGCCGGTGGTGCGTGAGGTCTGCGTGTCGCCCGGCTGCGGCGGTTCCGGGTCGGTGGGCTCCTCGGGCTCCACGGTCGTCTCCTCGGGCTCCGGCTCGGGAGCCGGCTCCTCGGTGGACGGCTCGGGCTCCGGCTCGGGCTCCTGCGGGGTGGTCGTCGGATCGTCGGTCGGCTCGGGCTCCTCCGACGGCGTCACCACGGGCCCGCTCGGCGTCCTGCCCGGGGTCTTCGACGGCGTCACCGCGGGCTTCGTCGGCCGGCGGGTCGAGGTGTCCTCCCGGTCCGGACCGTCGCCCGGGCCCCGGTAGCCGTAGCCCGCACGCCCGCCGCCGGTCGCCGTGCGCCCGGTAGCCGGGGCGTCCACGGTGGCCACGCGCGCCGGCTGCGTGGCCGTCGGCGTCGGAACCGGCGACGTCGTGGGCTGCGGAATCGGCACCACCGCCCGTGGCGCACCCTCCACTGCCGCCTCCGCCTGCCGCCCGCCCGGCTGCCCGCCGCCGTTGGCCAGCTGCAGCCCGAGCACGCTCATCACCGCCGCCACGACCGCGACCGACGCCATCGCGCCCGCCCGCCGCCGCGACCGCCGCGCCTGCGCCCCGGGCGCCACCCCCGCACCCCGCCCGCCGACACCCAGCCCAGCCGAACCCCGCCCGGTGACACCCAGCCCAGCCGAACCCAGCCCAGCCAAGCCCCGCCCGGTCCAGCCCCGGCCACCCGAACCCTGACCACCCGAACCCCGGCCGGCCCAGCCCCGAACACCCGAACCTCGACCGCCGGAGCGCCGGACACCAGCGC
>CAKUMG010001192.1 GCA_934667465.1 uncultured Actinoplanes sp.
CTCCTCGGCCATGTGATGACCGGATTCGAGGGGCTGGCCGCGCAGGTCGGGGGCCCACGGCTGCCAGATGCGCAACGGGTCGCCGTACAGCTGCTCCATGTCGTCGCGGGTGGACCACAGGAACAGGGTGGGGCACGCGACGGTGCGGCCGGCCGCGCGATCGGCGAGCTCGTGGTCGTGGTCGACGCCGAGGCCCGCGCGGTAGTCCTCGAGCATCGCCGTGACCGTTTCCGGGTTGCGGATCGCGGCGAGCCACTCGCGGTGGTTCTCCGCACCCATCCGGGCCGGGTCGCCCTGGTACCAGGCCTCCGGGTCGGCGTTGATCGCGCGTTCGGGCTTGTCCGGCTGGGCGAAGAAGAACCAGTGGTACCAGGCCTGCGCGAACCCGGCGTCGCAGCGGGCGAGGGCCTCGCTGATCGGCACGCCGTCCATCACCACCAGCCGGGACACGGCCGCCGGGTGGTCGAGCGCCAGCCGCAGGGCCACGTAGCAGCCGCGGTCGTGGCCGGCGACCGCGAACCGCTCATGACCGAGAGTGGACATCAGGCGGAGCAGGTCGGCGGCCACGGCCCGCTTCGACTGCTGCGAGTGATCATCCCGTACGGGTGCCTTGCCCGACTGTCCGTAACCCCGCATGTCCGGACACACCACTGTGTAACCGTGCGCGACGAGGCGCGGCGCCACGCTGTGCCACGTCGAGCCGGTGCGCGGGTGGCCGTGCACGAGCAGGACCGGCGGGCCCTGACCGGCGTACCGCACGCGCAGCGTCACCTCGCCCACGTCGACGCACTCATCGGTGAAGTCCCAGAAGTCCCGTCGATGCGTCACGCGATCGGCACCCCCGTCAGCCGCAGCTTGTCGGGCACATCGAGGGTGAGCTCGGTCGTCCCGGCCGGCGGCGCCGGGAACCACAGCGCGATCGTCTGGCTGCTGCCCGGCGGCAGCTTGCGGTTCAGCATCCGGTCGCAGAGGCACTGGTGCTTGCTCTCGGTCAGTTCGTAGTCGAGCCCGTACGCCGCCGTGTCGCCGGCCAGCATCCGCACCCCGGCCGCGCCGAACGGGGCGTAGGGATCGAACTCGTCACGGGCCGTGAAGACCCCCTGCCCGAGCAGGTCGTGGATGGCGACGTCCCGGTCACCGACGGTGGTGGCGACGAGGTCCACCTGGACGAAGGCGCCGCGGACGGTGGCGGGGCGCGCGGTGAAGCGTACGGTGCCCCTGCCCAGCGGCAACGCGACCTCGACCCCCTTGTCCGCCTTGCCCGTCCGGCCCTTCGTCGCAGGCAGCGGTGCCTGCGCGGCGGGTGACGGCGTCGCGGGCCGCCCGGCCTGGAAACTGATCGTCACGCGCCGGTTGCGCGCACGGTTGGCCGCGGAATCGTTCGGTACGGCCGGAGCACTCTCACCCTTCGCGGCGACGCGCTGCGGATAGCGGTCCTCGGGCAGCGGCCCCCGCAGCACGGCGGCGACCGCCTCGGCCCGCCGCTGCGACAGCCCGCGGTTGTGCGCGTCGGTTCCCCGGTCATCCGTGTGACCGGTGATGGTCAGTGGCCCGGCCCCGGCGGCCCGCACGTCCGCCACGGCCGCGTCGATCGTGCGCCGCGCCTGGCCGGTCAGCTCCGCACTGTCCACCCGGAACAGCACGTCCGACGACAGCTCCAGGTCCACCCGGTCGGGCGTGCGCCTGGTGCGCAACCCGACATCGAGCCTCTCCGTGTACGCCTCCAGCGCCGCGGACCGCGCGACGGCGTCCCCGGCCTCGAGCGCGTCGTAGTCCCGCCCCAGCAGGTCACCCCCGGACGGCGGCGCGGGCACCGCCCCGGCCACGATCGGCACGTCGGCGAACACCCCCGCGTACGGCAGCATCACCGACACCCGCTCCACCGTGGCCGGCACCCCGGCGTACACGGCCTGCAGGGGTTGCATCTCCCCGGTCCTCAGCCGCAGCGACCCGGTGCACACGCACCCGCCCCGATCGTTCTCGGCCACCGGATAGACCCGGCGCCCCTCGGTGTCCACCAGCCGGGCCCCGTCGAAGACGTTCACCGTCCCGCTGGAGAAGTGCCGGCTGACCACTGCCGACCCCTCCACCAGCCGGACCCGCACGGTCAGCACCACCGCCTCACCCTGCCGCACCAGCGGCTCGACCCCCACGACGAGCTCGTCCCCCGCCGCATCGACGGTCCGCTCCTCGACAGGCTGCGTCACCGCCGCACTGCCCTGCGGCGAACCGGAAGCAGGCGCCTGAGCTGTCGCCGGTGGACGGTCCGGCGGCGAAGGATCGTCGCTGCACCCCGCCAGCACGGCGGCGACGATCATGATGCCCAGCCATTGCCGGTTACCGCGAGGCGCTTCCACGCCCTCGTACGCTACCTGCCGAGGCGTTCCGAGCGGCCGACCAACCGGCCGGCGCACGGGAGGCATCACGACGAGGTGTGCGTC
>CAKUMG010001193.1 GCA_934667465.1 uncultured Actinoplanes sp.
GGGCAGGGTGAGGCCCGCGGTGGCGGCGGGCAGGTCTATGCGCAGGCCGTGGACGAAGCCCTGCAGCGCGGGTAGGTCGTCGGTGTCGACGCTGGCCATCCAGGCATCGAGGTCGCGGCTACAGCGGGCGGCGAGCAAATCGGCGAACGCGCCGACGCGGGCCGCCAGGACGCTCAAGTGCGGGCAGGAGTCGAGGAGTTCATCGAGGTGGCTGCGGCGGTGGGCGGGCAACTTGTCGGGATGGCTCATGAGCCAGCTGACCAGGCGCCGCGGTGACGGGGAAGCCCGTTCGGCGTCTGCGCGGCCCTGGTTGAGATAGCGGACCAGCAGGTTGGCGCTGCCGGTATAGCCCTGTTCGCGGATTTCGGTCAGAAGTTGGGTCACGGCGACGCCGGGCTCGTGGGCCCGGCGGCTGCGCAGGTGGTCACGGAACGGATCGACCAGCGTTTCGCGGTATTGCGGCGGCCGCTGCAGTTGTTCGGCGCGCTCAGCGCGGGCATAGCGCTTGACGGTGTTCAGGGCCCAGCCGAGCCGGCGGGCGCACTCGAGCAGGCCAACGCCTTGGTCAAGCAGTTGGGGCACGGCGGCGTGCCGTTGGCGGGTGCGTTCGTCGACGGGCCGCTGCCCGGACGGCATGCTCGACTGCCAGCAGCCGGAGTGCGCAATGACGGTCTTCTCGACGGCTTTACCCAGGTTGTTCCAGAGATGCCAGCGGTCGCTGACCTGTATCGCCTGCGGCGCACCGTCACGGATCGCTTCGGCGTAGGTGGCCGATCCGTCCCGGCAAACCACGGTGACTTGGGGGTGTTCCCGCAGCCAGGCGGCGAGAGTGTCGGCCTTGCGATCGGGCAGCACATCGACACGACGGTGACTGACCGCGTCAAGCAGCAAGGTGGCATAGCGGCGGCCTCGCCGCAACGCGAAGTCGTCGACGCTCAGGACGGCCGGCACCGGCGCGGCGGGGATCGGCTTCGCCATCAAGACCCGCAGGACCGTGCTTCGCGAGATCCGAGCGCCAAGCCGGGCCAGCACGACAGCACCGGACCGGCCGGCAGCGATAACAGCCAGGTCGGCGACCAGCGAGGTCAACTGCTGGGTCCGCCGCGCACAACGCTGAGTCAACGCGGGCACCTGCTCGCGGAATGTCCGCCGCGGGCATGACAACGCCGCGCAGACCAAACGGCGAACCCGAACCTGAACCGTCACTGCCCGTCTACCGACTGGAAGATCAGCCAAGCGACGCTCGTGATAGGCATACACCCGCTCGCTGAGCTGCCCACATTCCGGGCAGGCGGCGGCCGCAGGCTGGGTCCGCGCCACGATCCGCACGGTCGCTTCGAGATCCAGGACCTGGTCGATGACCAGCGCAGACAGGCCGGGGAACACCGTCTTGATCAAGTCACACGGGTGCCATGATCCCGCACGTCATCAGCCACATAGGACAATGCCCCGGGCCACCGTTTCTGCGCCAGAGCCGTTCTTTTTACAGTCCCGTGAATGGTTTTTGATCAGCAGTTTCTAGGCGGCCGAGGTGACGGTTGTCGCACTCATGGACGGCGAGACGCAAGGCCGGCACCATCGTTCCCCGTAATCCCGGCAGGATAGCGTCGCCGAGCAGCCCGGAGGGGCGCAACTGGGGCTATATCCGGCTGCCGTCGAGCTGGATCAGCGAGCGCGACCTGACTGGTGTCCCGGCGCTGATCTGGGGTCATGAAGGCATGTTCTGCATGCAGTCCCCCGGACGGGTTCTGCGCCGACGTCGAGGCTGGCCGCGGCGAGGTTGTGCGTATGTCCTGCCGAGCCGTCGACGAGTAGCTCCTTCCTCGGTTCAAGCCCTGCCGCCTCTGGGTGTACAGGGCTTGAGTGCCTTTGGGTTGCTTCCGAGTGCATTCAGGTTGCCGTCATGCCGGATCTGCGCTGCTCCGCCGAACCACCGAGCGTGAGGCTGACCTCGGCTTCGCTCGGAGAGGAGACGGCATGGGCGAGCAATGCTGGGTTGAGGCGTTCAAGACGATCCGGTACGCGATCGGGTGCTGGCGGCGCACGTGGCGCCTGGCGGTACTGCTGGGGTGCGGCACTATGTGCGTGCTGGCGCTGTCGGCGGCCGGTGCGTTCTGAGGTGAAGCGAGCCGACGCGCGGTGCGGATGGTGGCGTCGGCTCGCCGACAGATCCTCGATCTTGTCGTACCCCCGCCGTACGCTCCTCCGCCATGCACTCTTTCCTCCGTGCCGCCGCCGAGGAGGCCGGCGGGGCCAGTGAGACTGACTGGCCGACACTCATCGTGGCCGTCGTCGCTGTCATCGTCGCCGTGGTCGCAGCGATCTACGCCAGACGCTCAGCAAACGCAGCTGACAGGAACGTCATCGCAGCCGAGCGCTCGGCCTCCGCTGCCGAGTCGTCAGCCGTCATCGCCAAGCAGTCCGTCACCATCGCCAGGGAC
>CAKUMG010001194.1 GCA_934667465.1 uncultured Actinoplanes sp.
GTGGCGACCAGCGGTGGCAGGCCGTGCGCGGCGAGGTCGTCCAGTGCGCCGGCGACCGTCCGCACGGCCGCCAGGTCGTCGCCCGCCCCGGGCAGCCGGGTGCCGGCCCGCCACAAGGGGTCGTCCGCGTCGGCCCGCGCCGCCCGGGTCTCCTGCTGCAGCCGGGCCAGGGTCCCGGCCGCGCCGGGGTCGGCGGCGAGCAGCTGCCGGCGCAGCTCGGGCACGAGGGCCGCGGCCCGCTGCAGGTGATCGCGGGAGCTCGTCACGCGTTCGGCACCCCACGCGGCGCCCGCGGACCCGGCCAGCACGACGGCGAGACCCGCCGCCAGTGCGCGGCGCCCGCGACGGCGGGGACCCCGTCGAGACCCGGTCATCGATTCCCCCTTCACCGTCGCATCCCCGCAGGGGCCCACAAATCGCATTTTAAGTTCAGGAACATTGAATCTCGGCATAATGCCTGTAATGCCACCTCGTCAGACGGGAGACGCCGTGCCGGTTCCGCTCTCCGGCCGGACCTTCGCCATCACCGGCGGGACCGGCTCGTTCGGGCAGGCGATGGTCGGCCACCTGCTGCGCCGCGGAGCCGCCGAGGTGCGCGTGCTGAGCCGCGACGAGGCCAAGCAGGACACGATGCGCGGCCGGCTGCGCGACGACCGGGTGCGCTACCACGTGGGCGACGTCCGCGACCTCGGCTCGGTGCTGCGGGCGACCCGCGGCGCGGACTTCGTCTTCCACGCCGCCGCGCTCAAACAGGTGCCGTCCTGCGAGTTCTTCCCCCTGGAGGCACTGCGCACCAACGTTCTGGGCAGCGCGAACACGGTCGAGGCGTGCGACCGCAACGGGGTCGGCTCGCTGGTGCTGCTGAGCACGGACAAGGCCGTCCACCCGGTCAACGCGATGGGGATGACCAAGGGGCTGATGGAGAAGGTCGCCCAGGCCCACGCGCGCACCGCCACCGATTCGGTCACCACGGTGTCCTGCGTGCGCTACGGCAACGTCATGTACTCCCGCGGCTCGGTGATCCCGCTCTTCGTGGAGCAGCTGCGCGAGAACCGGCCGCTGACGGTCACGGATCCGGCGATGACCCGCTTCCTGATGTCGCTGGCCGAGTCGGTCGAGCTGGTCGAGCAGGCGTTCACCGGTGCGGCCCCGGGCGACATCTTCATCCGCAAGGCCAGCGCCTGCACCATCGGCGACCTCGCCGTGGCGCTGGGCAACCTCTTCGGCGTCGTGCCGGAGATCGAGATTCTGGGCATCCGGCACGGGGAGAAGATGGACGAGACCCTCGCCAGCCGCGAGGAACTGCGCCACGCCCGGGACCTCGGCGCCTTCCTGCGGGTGCCGCTGGACACCCGCGGCCTCAACTACGCGCCGTACGTCGACCGGGGCGAGCCGGCCCCGGGACCGCTGCGCGACTTCACATCCGCCAATGCGCCCCGTCTCGGCGTACCGGAGATCGAGGCCCTGCTGCTGACCCTGCCGGAGATCCGGGCCGAACTCGGAGAGCTGGTGGCGGCCGGATGACCGGTGCCCTGGTGCTGACCGGCGCGACCGGCTTCCTCGGATGGCACGTACGGGTCCTCGCCCGCGCCCTCGGGCTGGACGAGCCGGTGCTGGTGGGCCGGGACGACCTGCGCCACCCGGACCGGCTGGGCGGGCTGCTCGACGGCGCCGGCCGGGTGCTGCACCTCGCCGGGGTCAGCCGCGGCGAGGCGGACGCGGGCAACCGGTTGCCGGCCGAACAGCTCGCGGCGGGGCTGCGGCGCTGCACGACCCCGCCGAAGACTGTGGTGTACGCCGGTTCCGTCCAGGCCGGCAACGGTACGCCGTACGGGACCGGCAAGGCCGCGGCCGCCGCCGTTCTGGCCGAGGCGACCCGCTGGTCGGGCTCCCGCTTCGCCGACGTGCGGCTGCCGAACCTGTTCGGCGAGCACGGCCGCGCGCACTACAACTCGGTCGTCGCGACGTTCTGCCGGCTGCTCGCGGACGGCGGCGAGCCCCGGGTCGACGAGGACCGCACGCTGGAGCTGCTGCACGCCACCGACGCCGCGGCGCTGCTGCTCGGCGTGGAACTGCCCGGCGCCGGCCCGGTGCGCCGCAGCGTGGGCCGGCTCGCGGGCCAGCTGCGCGAGATGGCGCGGTGCTACGCGGCGGGGGAGATCCCCGAGCTCGCCGGCCGCTTCGACGTGCGGCTGTTCAACACCTACCGCTCGCACTGCGTCGCCGGTGAGGGAGCCGGCGGGCAACCCCGCGCACCGTTCGTGCTGCCGCGGCACGCCGACGCCCGCGGCGAGCTCGTCGAGGCGGTCAAGGTGCACGGCGGCGGCGGTCAGACCTTCGTCTCCGTCACGAGACCGGGCGTCACCCGGGGCGAGCACTTCCACGGCCTCGTCCGCCCGGCCGCCGCCACCGAGACCCCGCAGGGCTTCCGCCTGCCCG
>CAKUMG010001195.1 GCA_934667465.1 uncultured Actinoplanes sp.
TTCCGGTACGGTCCCCGGCCGCGCCCTCGTCGACGCCGTGAATCAGGAGCCGCCCGGCTGGCCTGCCGACGCCTGTTCTACAGTGCATCGATGGCGCACGACAAGTTGACCCATGTCTACGATGCCCACGTTCGGGCGCGGATGATCGATTTCTTCACCCTGGAAGGTCTTCCGTGGCCGCGGCGGCTGTGGGACGTCGGCTCCCTGCTCGCCCTGGAGGAGCTGATCGAGGCCGGCACGTGGGCCCGTCGCCGCGTGCTGTCCCCGGCCGCGGTCGATTGGCAGCGCCATCAGCTCGCGAAGATCATCGGTCCCGATGTCGGCCTGGGCAGCAAGGAACTGCGTGCCGAGCTGACCTCTTTGCTGGCCAAGCCGGTGCCCGACCCGAGCCCGGCTCACCGGCGGCTCCGGGTGGTCGTCGACCACGCCCGCAGCGGCTATCTGGGCCGCTGGGCGGCGGCCGCCCGGTCGGAGGGCCGGCGGCCGCAGCCCGAACGGCTCGCCCGGGTCGTCACGGCTCATCTGCTGGATCTGGGGTATGACGCGGGATTCTTGGCGGTGTGGATGGGGCAGCTCGCCCGCGGGCGGGCGACCGTCGACGAGGTCCTGCAGGGTGCGCTCGCGCTCGACGGGGCAGCGCCGCGGGAGTTCACCGTCCTCGCCGCGCTGGACAGCGTGCCGGAACGGGACCAGGCTCAGCGGTACGAGACGTGGATATCGAACCCAGAAATTCTGGAATGGCTCAAACGGCGCGGTCACTCGACCAGCGGCGTGCGGGCCGGTGGCGGGTTCCTCTTTCGGGTGCTGGCGCGGGACCCGTTCAGCGCCGCTGATCAAGCCCGTGAACTCGTCGAGCGCATGGTGGCGCGGTCATCGTTCATGCGAGGCAACAGAAGCGGCATCAAACCCGCTTCTCAGCTGTGGGTCGACCGGCATCCCGACCCCATTCCGTTCGCGGCTCCCGCCAGGGCCGCTGACGTGCTGGCGCTGGCGAACGAGGGACGGCTCTACCAGGTCGCCGGCGAGCGCACACTGATTGATGACGCACTGGAGCTGGCCTCTCCGGTGAACCGGGGTGCGCTCGGTCCCGCGGTGGCCGGCGCTTGGGCCGCTGTCGAGTCGCTGCTCTCCCATCCCGACGATCCTGCCGAGGAGGAACGCTCGGGAAAGGCGGTCGCCGCCGATCGGCTGGCGGCCATCATCGCCTGCTCGTGGCCCCGGGCCGAGCTGACAGCCTTGTCGCACAGGCATCGACCCAAGAATCCCGATGCCTTGGCCAAGGCGTTGTCCACCTGCACGACCAACCGGGACAGGGCGTCCGCGGTGGCTGACGCCCTGTCAGCGGGAGACGCGCTGGAATCCGTGGACCGGTTCCGGCGAGACGCCGACATCGCGGCGGCGCACCGCATGAGCAGGGTCGTTGCGCACCCCGGACGGGAGCTCGCGGCCGCGGCCACGATCTTCCGGGTGGCCATGAGGCGTCTGTATCGGACCCGCAACATCGTGCTGCACGGCGGCTCCACGCAGGGAGTGGCGTTGAAGGCCGCGCTCCGCATCGCTGCGCCCCTGGTCGGAGCCGGGCTGGACCGGATCACGAATGCTGCTCTTACGGAGGGCTTGTCCCCGCTCGACCTGGCCGCCCGGGCCGAGGTCGAGCTCAAGCTGGTCGGAGGCGAGACCGGTTTGGGCGTGGTCGATCTTCTGCGGGCGCGCCGGAAATGAAGGCAGCCGGCACGGCACATCGGTGACTGAACAGAGAAAGGGGCCCCGGCCTGACGGCGAGGACCCCTGCGTGATGACTTCGATGATACACCTCATCCGGGGTGTGGCAAGCCGGAAACCGGGTGGCAACCGGGGGAGTGTGATGCCGGGTGCCTGTGGGGGATTGTGCTTGGGATCGGGACCGCTCGTCCGATGGTCGGGCCATGGCCGCACAGTCTTTTCGTCTGCCCCGGGGCGCCCGGCTCTCCGACGAGTCGTGGGAGGCACGGCATCGGATCCTGCAGGGGTTGCTGTGGTGGCATGTGCCGGGGCTGCTGCTGCTCGGGGTGCTCGGGCCGCGGCCGGGGTACGAGGCCGCGGTGCTGCCCGTCGTCATCGCCGTGCTCGCGGCGGTGGGGCGGACGAGCCCGAGCCGGGGCGCGCGGGAGGGGTTCACCAGCCTGGGGCTGATCGGGACCTCGTTCGCGGCGATCCAGCTGTCCGGCGGGGAGGTGGCCGTTCACCTGCATCTGCTCGCGATTCTGGTGTTCGTGGCGCTCTACCAGCGGTGGCAGCCGTTGCTGTGGACCGTGGCCGCTGTGGTCGTGCACCATGCCGCCCTCGGGATCCTGCAGCCCGATCTGGTCTTCGGCATGCACATGCACAGTGTGGGCAGCGCCCTGCTGATGGTCGCCGTGCACGCCGGGTGTGTGCTGCTGGAGGTCGCCGGAATCC
>CAKUMG010001196.1 GCA_934667465.1 uncultured Actinoplanes sp.
GGCGCGCACGCCCGATGGCAAGCTGCGGTGGATCGAGGTCATGCGCGCCGATTTCCGCGAGGCGAACAAAAGGCGGGAACACGCGGAAGCCGAATATGAGCGTGACCGCAAACGCGCCGTTGGTGACCTGTTCGACTGGGAGCTCTTCGTCACCCGGTGGCGAGTGAAGTATGCCGCCGCCTGCTAATTCCGCCCACGAACCCTTCGGGTGCCACGAGCGTGGTGCGAAACGCGTGGGCCTGGAACCTTTCCCGCTCTGATCGTCCTGCCAGTAGGTGGGCGCTATCCTTGCCGGCGCCGAGCAGAGGCACTTATGGCGCACTCATCTGCCGCGATCCGGCGAGTTCAACGGCTGGTCTGGACGCTCGCGTATCCAGGTTCGTCCCGCAGTGCTCATCGAGGACAAGCTGCTGCGATCCTGAGACGTACTCACAAGCCGTAGGCAGTGCGCGGTGGTGTGACGTGCCGTCCGTCGGTTCGGGCCGTTTTGATGCAGGTTCGGTCAGGTCTCTTCGGTGGTCAGTTCGTCCTGGTGATAGCGCAGCACGAGCGTATGGCTCGAGGCGGTCCATGCCGTGCCCCGGTTTCGGGTTTCCGCGGCCCATCGGCAGGCCCGGGCCACGGCGTCGGAAGCCAGGGTGCGCAGGTGGTGGCGCTGCTCGGCGGGGATGGCCCAGACCCGTAGGAGCAGGTGGCTCGCCTCGCTGCGTGTGCGGTGGGAGCGCGCGTCGCTGAACCAGTCGACGGTGACAGCGAGCGGGTCGGCCGGCTCGGAGTGGCGGACGTAGACGGGTACGAGCAGTTCCAGGGTGCCGATCATGGCCCCGGTCTCGCGCAGGGTTCGCTCGACGAGATCGCGGCCGACCGGATAGGACATTCCAGGCCGCGGGCGGTCGCGGCGGTATTCCTCCCACGGGACATCGTCGGGCACGCGGGCAGCGTCGTGGTGGGCCGCGCCGACGAGCATGCCGGTGGCCGGATCACGGCTTGTCCTCCGGTGCGGGCACCGCGCCGCGTACCGCATGAGAAAAGTCGTGATCGGAGACTGCGTGGTCGTCGCTGCGGCAGGCGATCACCAAGGTGTTGAGGGATGCGGGCAGCGGGGGGCCGTACACCAGGTCGCTTACCTTCCAGAACCGGCTGACCAGCGCCGACAGTTCCTTCCGCGACAGGTGTCCGTCGCCGATCTGGGCAGCGTCCACCAGCGCAGTATGTCTGGGAGGGCTGCTGCGGGGCATGCTGTTGCGGGGGTGCTCCGCCCGGAGCCTTGACCATCACGGAGGCAGCATGCGTACCGCGAAGCTCGGCGGACTCGAAGTGGGCCGGATCGGCCTGGGCGCGATGGGGATGTCGCACGGTTACAGCGGGGCCGGCAGCGACGATGCCGAGTCCGTGCGGACCGTGCACCGGGCGATCGAGCTCGGGGTCACGCTGATCGACACCGCCGAGGTGTACGGGCCGTACGTGAACGAGGAGCTGGTGGGGCGTGCCCTGCGCGGGCGGCGGGATCAGGTGGTGCTGGCCACGAAGTTCGGGCTGATCTCGCACAGCGGGCGCGGCGCGGGCAGGCCCGACAGCAGCCCGGGCAGCATCCGGACCGCGGTGGAGGGGTCGCTGCGGCGGCTCGGTACCGACCGGATCGACCTGTACTACCAGCACCGGGTCGACCCCGAGACGCCGATCGAGGAGACGATGGGCGCGCTTGCCGATCTCGTACGCGAGGGCAAGATCCGTTACGTGGGGCTGTCCGAGGCGTGGGCCGGCACCATCCGGCGCGCCCATGCCGTGCACCCGGTGACCGCGCTGCAGTCGGAGTACTCGATCTGGACCCGGGACCAGGACGAGCTGCTGCCCGTGCTGCGTGAGCTGGGCATCGGCCTGGTCGCCTACTCCCCGCTCGGCCGCGGCTTCCTGACCGGCTCCCTGCGCTCGGCGGCGGACCTGGAGAAGCTCGACGACAGCGACTTCCGCAAGAACCACCCGCGCTTCACCGGCGAGAACTTCCAGCGCAACCAGCGCCTGGCCGACCGGGTGCAGGAGGTCGCCGGCCGGATCGGCGCGACCCCTGCGCAGGTGGCGCTGGCCTGGGTGCTCGCGCAGGGCGGCGACGTCGTGCCGATCCCGGGAACCAAGCGGGTGAGCCGCGTCGAGGAGAACTCCGCCGCCGACGCCGTGGAGCTCACCGCCGAGCAGGTCGCCGAGCTGACCGCGCTGCCGCCCGCCGAGGGCGGTCACCACACCGACGAGCAGATGCGACTCATCGAACGCTGAGGGTGCCTCGGGGGCGATGCATTCGACCATCGTTCGGGTTCGGCCGAATGCGGGGTGGGGGCGCTGGCCGGCGCGGGGGTGGCGGCGAGGGCGGCAGTCGGGGCTGTCGAAGCGGCGGTTGGCGGCCGTGGGGGGTCGCAGGGGAGGGGGGGGGGGGGCAC
>CAKUMG010001197.1 GCA_934667465.1 uncultured Actinoplanes sp.
CTCGTCGCCCGCCGCGGCGAGGACCCGCAGCCGGGCCTGCGCGCGCTGACCGAGTTCGCCGCCGGCGTCCGCGACCTGCGCGTGTACGCCGAGATCCCGCTCAGCTGGGGCCTGCTCGCCGCCTTGGACACGATCGCCGGTACGCAGCTCGGCGGCCCCGCGATCCGCCCCAAGTTCCGGGTCGGCGGGCTCGCGGCGGAGCTGTTCCCGACGCCCGTCGAGCTGGCCGCGGTCATCTGCGCCTGCCGTGACCGGAGCCTGCCGTTCAAGCTCGCGGCCGGCCTGCGGCACGCGCTGCGGCACACCGACCCGGAGACCGGGTTCACCCATCACGGCTTCCTCAACGTGCTGGTCGCGTCCGCGCTGGCCGCCGAGGGCGCCGAGGTGGCCGAGGTCGCGGAGGTCCTGGCGGCCACGCATCCGGTGCCGCTGGTCGAGCCCGCCCGCCAGCGCCGCACGCAGCAACGGCCGCTCTGGGTCGGCTTCGGTACGGCAAACGTCCTCGAGCCGGTCACCGAACTGATCCGGCTCGGCCTGGTGAACGGCGGCTACGAGTGACCCTTTTCGGACCGGACAACCTCCCGTACGGCGTCTTCTCCGTCCCCGGCGGCCCGCACCGCATCGGCGTCCGCCTGGGCGACGCGGTGCTCGACCTCTCCCGCCACGCGCCCTGGGACGAGCTGCGGGCGCCGACCCTGAACCCGCTCCTGGCGCAGGGCCGCCCGCGCTGGACGGAGGTGCGCGCGTGGATCGCAGGCGCGCTGCCGTCGCTGCCCGCCGTGCCGCTCGACGAGGTCCGCCTGCACCTGCCGTTCGAGGTGGCCGACTACACGGACTTCTACTCCTCCGAGCACCACGCCGCCAATGTCAGCCGCATCCTGCGCCCCGGGGAGCCGCCGCTGCCGCCGCACTGGAAGCGGCTGCCGATCGGCTACCACGGGCGCGCGGGCACGGTGGTCGTCTCCGGTACGCCCGTCGCCCGCCCGCACGGCCAGCTCGGTCCCGGCGACTTCGGGCCGTCACGGCGGCTCGACATCGAGGCCGAGGTCGGCTTCGTGGTGGGGGTGCCGGGGTGTCGCGTCCCGACCGCGGGCTTCGCCGGGCACGTGTTCGGCGTGGTGCTGGTGAACGACTGGTCCGCGCGCGACATCCAGGCGTACGAGTACCGGCCGCTCGGCCCGTTCCTGGGCAAGTCGTTCGCCACCTCGATCTCGCCGTGGGTGGTGCCGTTGGACGCCCTGGAGCCGGTCACGCCAGGTCCGCAGGAGCCGCAGCCGTTGCCGTACCTGCTGCCGCCGGGACCCGGCTACGACATCCGCCTGAGCGTCTCGTGGAACGGCACCGAGGTGAGCCGGCCGCCGTTCGCGGGGATGTACTGGACGGCCGCCCAGCAGCTCGCGCATCTGACGGCCAACGGCGCCACCGTGCGGACGGGTGATCTCTTCGCCTCCGGCACGGTCTCCGGGCCGGAGCGCGCCGAGACCGGCTCGTTCCTGGAGCTGACCGCGAACGGACAGGAGCCGGTGCGCCTGGCGGACGGCACCTCGCGCGGCTTCCTGGAGGACGGTGACACGGTCACGATCGCCGCGACGGCGGCCGGCTCGGCGGGCGGGACGATCGGGCTGGGGTCGGTGTCCGGAACTGTCTGTTCCTGAGCCGCGACATTCCGTACGGTGGTCTGCATGTCCACGGTCGCGGTGACACGGTTGGTCAAGGCGCCGGTCGTCGAGGTGTGGCGGGTCTTCACCGACCTGCCCCGGCGCAGCGAGTGGCTGTCGACCGTGTCCCGGGTCGAGATGCTCACCCGCGGGCCGTTCGGCGCGGGCACGGTGTGGCGGGAGACCCGCACGATGGCCGACGGCGGGCAGATCACCGAGGAATTCCGGGTACGGGAGTGCGCCGTGCCCGAGCGCTTCGTCGTGACCTCGCCCGGCATCGGCGCCGACTACCGCATGACGTACACGTTCGTCCCCGTCATCGAGGGCCGGCACCGCGGCGGCACGATGGTGACCGTGGTCCAGGACGGCAGCCCGACCGCCCCGGCCGGGCGCCTGCTCGCGCTCGTCTTCGGGGGCCTCGCCGCCCGTACGGTCGAGGGTGCGCTCCGCCGCGACCTGGACGATCTCGCCGCGGTGGCCTGAACTACCGTCGCGGGGTGACCCGGAAACTCCTGCGCGCCCTCGCCGCGGTCGTCCTGCTCGTGGCGGCCGGCCTCACCGCCTGGCGGGTCCTGCGCCCCTCCGAGGTCTCGTCGCCCGCCCGCGCGCCCTTGCCGGTCGCGCAGGCGTCGGCTTCCGGGATCACGGGCAAGCTCGCGATGGCCCCGCTGATCGTCGACTCGCAGGTCCGGGTGTACGCGGGCACGCGTCTGGTGAAGGCGGACGGCCCGGTGGACGCGAAGACCATGTACACCGCGTCGTGGTCCTATCGCC
>CAKUMG010001198.1 GCA_934667465.1 uncultured Actinoplanes sp.
GCCTGATCACCGGGCGTGGATGCGCGGGTCTACGGGGGTCCGCGCATCCACCTTCAAAAGATCATTGCGGCCGTACGGGACCAGCGGCGCGCGTTGTCCGTAAAGCGCCGCCGCGCCGCCGCGGGCGCGCGCTCGTGCGGCGGATGTGGTGGGATCGCGGGTATGGCCGCGAACCATGAACACGTCTTCCTCGGGTGCTACACGGGCGAGACCGGTGGCGAGGGCGAGGGCATCGTCGCGTCGCGGCGCGACCCGGCCACGGGCGCGCTGAGCCGGATCGGCGTCGCCGCCCGTACCCCCTCGCCGTCCTTCCTGGCCCAGCACCCCGTCCTGCCGGTGCTGTACGCGGTGAACGAGCTGCCCGCCGGCACGGTCAGCGCGTTCGCGATCGGGTCCGGCGCGACGCTGAGCCCGCTCGCCGTCCGGGAGACCGGTGGCGCGGAGCCCTGCCACCTGGCGGTCACGCCCGCGGGCGGGCACCTGCTGGTCGCGAACTACTCGAGCGGCAGCGTGGCCGTCTTCCCGCTGGACGCGGACGGCGTGCCCGGCGAGCGCAGCGACCTGCTCACCCTGGCGGGCTCGGGCCCGGTGGGGGACCGGCAGGAGGGCCCGCACGCCCACATGGTCGCCCCGGAGGCGTACGGCTCCGACGTGCTCGTCTGCGACCTCGGCTCGGACCACGTCTGGCACACCCGGCTCGACCCGGTCTCCGGCCGGCTCACCCTCGTCGGCCCGGCCGTCGCCGCCGACCCCGGCACCGGCCCCCGGCACCTGCTGCGCACGTCCGACGGCGCGCTGCTGCTGGTCGGGGAGCTGGCCGCGGAGCTGAGCTGGTTCCGCCCCAGCGCGTCCGGCGCCCTGGTCCGCGAGGGTGTGGAGCGCAGCGGCTCCGGCAAGCCCAACCAGCCGTCCGAGCTGGTCACCGGCGCCGACGGCCGGTTCGTCTACGTCGGCAACCGGGGCCCGGACACCGTCGCCGTCTTCTCCTGGGACGGGGTGGCCGCGACGCCGGTGACCGAGGTCGCGACCGGCGGCACGTGGCCGCGGCACCTCGCGCTGATCTCCGATCACCTCTACGTGGCCAACGAAAGGTCGCACACCGTGACGATCCTGCGCATTGACCCCGAGTCGGGCGTGCCGCAGGCCACGGAGGAGCCCCTGGCGACGGGCAGTCCGACCTGCGTGTTGCGGGTGCGCGTACCCGACGGGGTCAACTGACTACTCGGAGTTAATTAAGTATGCCGTAATGCCAATACGAGTAATTTTCGACCGAACGTATATGGCATTCGGGTCTCGCAATGCGCAGTATGGAGCGCGTGTCTGGCCGCCATCGTAGAAATTTCAACCTCCGGGGAGCCGGCGCCGTGGCGTCCGGTCTCGCCATCGTGGTCGTGGTCGCGGGTTCCTACCTCGGCTATCAGCAACTCGCCGACCAGGGCTGTTCCGGCCGGATCGAGCTCAATGTCGCGGCCGCCCAGGAGATCGCCCCCGCCGTTCAAGAGGCGGCGAAACGATGGACGGCGACCGGTGCCGAGGTCAATGGGACGTGTGTCGGCGTCAATGTGACAGCTGTCAATTCAGCAAATATGGCATCGACGATCGCGCTCAAGCACGCGGTCTCGCTGACCGGTCTCGGCGCCTCCAGCAAGTCGGGTGCGGTCCCCGACGTCTGGCTCCCCGACTCCACCACCTGGCTCATGCGCCTGCGCTCCGAGGCCTCCGGCTTCACGCCGACCGACGGCAAGTCGGTCGCGCAGAGCCCGGTCGTGGTGGCGATGCCGAAGCCGGTCGCCGAGACCGTCGGCTGGCCCGACCGCAAGCTCGGCTGGAGCGACCTGCTCGGCCGGATGACCCAGGAGAACCCGCTGCCCACCGGCATCGTCGAGCCGACCCGCGACGCCGCGGGCCTGGCCGGCCTGCTCGCGCTGGGCAGCGTGACCGGCGCGAGCCAGGCCGACAAGGCGCGCCAGGTCGGCGCGCTGCGGGCGCTGGCGTCCGGCAGCTCCTCGCTCCGCGACGACCTGCTGGAGAAGTTCCCCCGCTCCACGGACCCGGCCGAGCTGGCCGGCGGCATCAACGCGGCGCCGCTGTCCGAGGAAGACGTGATCGAGTTCAACGCCGAGAAGCCGGTCGTGCCGCTCGCCGCGCTCTATCTCGAGCCGCAGCCGCCCGCGCTCGACTACCCGTTCGCGGTCATGCCCGGGCTCGACCTCACCAAGGGCGCCGCGGCCACCGGTCTGCGCCAGGCGCTGGAACAGCCGGCGTTCAAGAACGACCTGGCCCGGGTCGGCCTGCGCGCCCCCGACGGCACGGTCGGCGCGGGCTTCGCCACCCCGGTCGGCGCGCCCGAGACCGTCGCCTCCGCCGGCACGCCCAGCACCGGCACCCAGGGTGCGGCCGCGGCCGGTCTCGACGCGGGCGCCATCAAC
>CAKUMG010001199.1 GCA_934667465.1 uncultured Actinoplanes sp.
CCACGAGAGATGCCTGACGTCATCGGGGCCCGCCTTCGGGCTGCCCCGAATTCTGTGCGAGGGGGTCGAGCCATGGGGCGCGGCCGTGCTAAGGCCAAGCAGACGAAGGTGGCCCGGGAGTTGAAGTATCACTCCCCGAACACCGACCTCACCGCCTTGCAGCGCGAACTGGCGGGTTCGACGAAGCCGGATAATCGCTTCGACGACGACAACGACGAGTTGGTCGACGACGATGACGACGATGCGGACGACGAGTCGGACCGCTGGTCGCCTTCGAGACGCTGACACGTACGCGATTCGTCCAACGCCGAGCACGCGGCTCCCCGCGTGCTCCCGTGTGTGCGGTCGTTCTGTAGTTCCATGAAGCCCACGTGGTTCGCCCCCGTGGGCATCATGGCGCTACGGCTGGTCAGCGCTACCGCTACCACTGGCATCCACGGTCCCAGACCGTGGGTGTGGTGGCAGCGGCGTGCCGTGGGTGGCCCCTGGCCGCTCGCGCGCTGAATGCTGTCTTCACACCGGCTCCGCGCTGTTCAGCGGGGCCGGTTGTTCCAGTTGTAGAACGTCGGGATGTTCTCGAAGTGGTTCCAGGCGCAGACCGCCGAGCCGTCCTCCGGCGTCTCCAACCGTCGCTGCCGGGCCGCCTCGGCCTCCTCGAGCAGCGCCGCCAGGCCCGTGCGCGTCTCCTGCACCCGCGTCGTCACCGGATCCGGATCCCGGTCGGACGGCCGTGGGCTGGTGGTCTCGGGCATGGTCCAGCACTCCCTCGAGTAAGCGAATCTTGCTGTTGCGGCAGTGGTCCGTCAGCGTCACGTCGAACCGTCCGTGCTCGAAGTAGCGGTTGGCGGCGTGCGCACCCCCGCAGAAGCCGAAGTACGGGCACTGCTCCCGGCAGGCCTCGACCCCGCCCAGGAACTCGCGGATCCACGGCGTGCCGGTCGGATCGCCCAGGATCTCCGGCAGCGGGGTCCTCAGCACGTTACCGCTGCTGAAGTCGCCGTAACGGGGGTCGGAGAACCCCGCCAGCTCGGGTGAGAGCAACACCACACTGCCGTCATGGGCCACGGTCGGGATGGGATCGAGCCGGCGCGGCAGCAGCTCGTCGGCCGTGCCGTCCAGCACCGCCGCCGCGTACCGCAGGGACCATTCGATCTCCCGCAGGTGGATCCGGGGATCCCGCCGCCAGGCACCGACCAGCTCCGCCCAGAAGGCGGTGACGTCGCGCTCGGGGTGCCGGTTGGCGCGGGTGTTGACGCCCTCCTGCTCCTCGATGTTGAGGCCGAGCACCTCGCAGCCGAGCTCGAGGAAGTAGCCGTACAGCTCCGTCGCCAGACCCGGCTCGGGGCGCCCGACGACGCAGAGGGCCGAGAACGGGATGTCGTGGCGGCGCAGGGCGGCGGCGCCCCGCATGATCCGGTCGTAGGCGGGCCTGCCCCCGCGGGTCACCCGCTCGTGGTTGCGCGCCTCCGGGCCGTCGACGCTCACGCTCACCCGGATGCCGTGCTCAACGAAGAACTCGCACCACGCGTCGTCGATGAGCGTGGCGTTGGTCTGCACGTGGTGCTCGACCGTCTCCGCGAACGGCGCGAGCAGCGCCGCGAAGTGCTCGCGTCCGGCGGCGAGCGGCTCCCCGCCGTGCCAGACGACCGAGAAGCGGCCGTCCCGGGCCCACTCGTTGACCGGCCCGGCGACCGCCGCCGCCACCTCGACGCTCATCCTGCGGTCCACCCGTCGCAACGGGAGGTAACAGTAGGAGCAGTCGAGGTTGCAGAGGGTGGTGGGCTGCATCACGACGTAGGTGGGGACCGTGGCGATCCCGCGCATGCCGCTCCAGCGCGTACCCATGCTCGACCCTCCCCGTGTGTCGCCGGCCCCTACGGCAGGCCGCCCATCAGCACGATAACGGGTCAATGCATCGACGCAGACAAATCGTTACACAGCGACCCCGGAAAGCGGTCCGGGCCGCCCCTGAAAAGGGACGGCCCGGACGGAAGCGGAGATCAGCCCCGGGTGTACTGCCCGACCATCTGGACCTTCTGGGTGCCCTCGATGATCTCGCCGACCTGCCAGGCCTCGACGCCCCGGCCGGTCAGGTAGGCCATCGCCCGGTCCGCGTCGTCCGCCGACACGATGGCGAACATGCCCACGCCCATGTTGAACGTGGCCTCCATCTCGACATCGTCGATCCGGCCCTTCGCCTGGACCAGGTCGAAGATCGGCTGCGGGCGCCAGGTCGAGCGGTCCACGACCGCGTCGAGGTGCTCCGGCAGGACCCGGACCAGGTTGCCCGGGATGCCGCCGCCGGTGACGTGGCAGAACGCGCGGACGTCGGTCTCCTCGATCAGGCCGAGGCAGTCCTTCGCGTAGATCTTGGTCGGCGTGAGCAGCTCCTCGCCGAGGGTGCGCTGGCCGCCGAAGTCGTCGATGA
>CAKUMG010001200.1 GCA_934667465.1 uncultured Actinoplanes sp.
TACACACGCACGGACACGTCGTAGCGCTACACACGCACGGACACGTCGTAGCGCTACACACGCACGGACACGTCGTAACGTCACACACGAAGCAACGCGCCACGACGGCTCACGCCTGCAGCACTCGCCGGGGCGTGACCGGTCGCCGCGGGCCGCGCGGGGGACGCGACCAGGGGCGCTCGCGTGCGCAACTCGGCCGTCACCGCGTACGGGCGAGGCAGTGCAGTAAGGAGCGCCACACCCAACCGTCACTCACGCTGCGCGGACTCCCCGCTGGTCGTAGGTTCGGTGTATGGAGCACAGACACTTGGGCCGTTCCGGTCTCCTGATCAGCGAGATCGCGTACGGCAACTGGATCACCCACGGTTCGCAGGTCGAGGAGGAGGCCGCCGCCGCGTGTGTGCGGGCCGCCCTCGAGGTGGGGATCACCACGTTCGACACCGCCGACACGTATGCCGGCACCAAGGCCGAGGAGGTGCTCGGGCGGGCGCTGAAGGGCGAGCGCCGCGAGGGCCTCGAGATCTTCACCAAGGTGTACTGGCCGACCGGTCCCGGGCCGAACGACCGCGGGCTGTCGCGCAAGCACATCGCCGAGTCGATCAACGGGTCGCTGCGGCGGCTGCAGACCGATTACGTCGACCTGTACCAGGCGCACCGGTTCGACTACTCGACGCCGCTCGAGGAGACGATGCTGGCGTTCGCCGACGTCGTGCGGTCCGGCAAAGCGCTCTACATCGGCGTCTCGGAGTGGACCGCCGAGGAGATCCGGGCGGGCTGGGAGCTGGCCCGGGAGCTCAAGGTGCCGCTGATCTCGAACCAGCCGCAGTACTCGATGCTGTGGCGCGTCATCGAGGCCGAGGTCGTGCCGACCAGCGCGGAGCTGGGGCTGAGCCAGATCGTGTTCTCGCCGATCGCGCAGGGCGTGCTGAGCGGCAAGTACGAGCCGGGCAAGCAGCCCGCGGCCGACTCGCGGGCGGGCAACGAGTCCACCTCGCAGGTCATCCAGCGCTACATGTCCGACGAGATGCTGACGACCGTGCAGAAGCTGCGCCCGCTGGCGGAGCAGGCGGGGCTGTCGATGGCGCAGCTCGCCGTGGCCTGGGTGCTGCAGAACGACAACGTGGCGGCGGCGATCGTCGGGGCGTCGCGGCCGGAGCAGGTCTACGACAACGCGAAGGCGTCGGGCGTACGCCTGGAGGCCGACCTGCTCAAGGCGATCGACGACGTCGTCGGCGGCATCGCCGAGCGCGACCCGGCCAAGACCCAGAGCCCGGCCCGCCGGCCGTGAACCAGCGCCCGGCCCGCCGGGTGTGAGCCCAGCCGGATGGCCTGCCCCATGCAAAGGGGCGGGCCATCCGGCTCAGCCCAGGTCGCTCCAGAACCGCATGAAGATGAGCCCCACCTGGCCCAGATCCGGCGGCATGCCGATCAGCGCGCACAGCCAGTTCACCGCGTCGAAGAACCACACGTTGATCTTCGACTGCCAGAGCAGGACGAAGAGCAGGATGAAGCCGTACGGGGCGAACAGGTCGTACGCCCGGCGGTAGGCGGGGCTGAGCCAGGGGCGCAGGATGTTGCCGCCGTCGAGGCCCGGCACCGGCAGGAAGTTGAGCAGGCTCGCGGTGACCTGCAGGAAGCCGAGCGCGGCGATGCCGAGCCAGAACTCGCCGTGGTCGCTGAGCACCAGCTCGCTGCCGGTGATCGTGCCCTCGATGCGCACGCCGAAGACGAACGGCAGGGCCAGCAGCAGCGCGAAGACCACGTTGGTGGCGGGGCCCGCCGCGCTGATCAGCGATTCCTTGAGCTTGCTGCGGATGTGCGCGTGGTCCACCCAGACCGCGCCGCCGGGCAGGCCGATGCCGCCGAGCACGACCGCGACCAGCGGGAGCACGATGCTGAGCAGCGGGTGCGTGTATTTGAGCGGGTTGAGCCGCAGGTAGCCGCGCTCCGCGACACCCCGGTCGCCGGAGAAGTAGGCGATGATCGCATGTGCGTACTCGTGCAGGCAGAGCGACAGCACCCAGCCGGAGATGACCAGCAGGAACACGTCGACCCGGGTGTTGCCGTAGCCGGTCCACGCCATCCAGCCGCTGACGCCGACCAGCGCCAGGATCGCCACGAACACCGGGCTCGGGACGAACGCGCTGCGGGGCGTCCCGCGGCTGAGCTGGAAACTGCTCACTCGGCCGGCAGCAGACTCATCGTGTAGTCGACCCGGTCGTCCTCGACGAGGGTGACCTGGGCGACCCCGGCCGCGGCGAGCTCACGCCACGCCTGACCGATCCAGGACTCGGCATCCGCCTGGCTGCTGAACGTCTCGGCCGGACCGGCGACCGGCTGACCGTCGGCGCCCTCGTACCGCCAACTCCACGGCATGCGCCGCCCCCTCACATCCGATCGGCGAAGTCGCTTCCACCCTACGGCGTCA
>CAKUMG010001201.1 GCA_934667465.1 uncultured Actinoplanes sp.
TGGTGGCGCCGCCGCCGAGCAGCAGCCCGCAGACCGACTCCTCCCACGGCTGGTGGAATCCGGGGGTGACGGGCAGACCGTCCGCGTCCGCGGCGAGCAGCACCTGCTCGTTGTCGACCACGCGGGCCACCATCCAGGCGTCCAGGTCGGTGAGCGAGACCGGGGCGTGCGGGGCCAGCTGGGCGGCGTCGACGACGAAGCGGGCGCCGTGGCGGCGGGCCACCGCGGCGAGCTCGTGCAGCGGCCACAGCTCGCCGGTGACGTTGCTCGCGCCGGTCACGGCCAGGACGGCGGGCCCGGCGATCGAGGCCAGGGCGGCGTCGGCGGCGGCCACGGCGGCCTCGGGGGTCTCGGGCACGCCGAGGCGGTAGGGCCGGGGCCAGGGCAGCAGGTTGGCGTGGTGCTCGCCGGCGAACACGACGGTGGTGGTGCCGGTCGGCAGGGCCCGGGCGAGCAGGTTGAGCGCGTCGGTGGTGTTGCGGGTGAAGATGACCGCGTCGCCGGGGCGGGCGCCGACGAACGCGGCCACCCGCTCGCGGGCACGCTCGTACTCGCGGGTCGAGGTGCGGGAGCGGATGCCGGTGCCGCGGTGCACGCTCCCCGCGTACGGGATGAGGGCCGCGACCGCGTCGGCTGCCGCGCGGCAACAGGGCGCCGAGGCACCGTAGTCGAGGTGCGCGAACCGGACCGCCTCGCCGCTGGGCAGCAGCGCCTCGAGGTCGTCCCCGACGATGTCGAGCGCGGCGGGAAAGGCGGTGCCGGCGACAGCGGTGCGAGCGTCAGCGGTGTCGAGTGCGAGAGTCATGGAACAGCCTCCGAGGGTCGGGGACCCCCGACGGGAGGGTCCGCGCTTGCCGCGTCGGGATCGACACGGCCCGGTCCTCACCCGGGGCACCCCATCGCGGAGGAAGGGTTGCCGGCCAGCAAGCCGGGGCTACGCGCTGGCACTCATGACCAACTCCGACGTTAGCAGACCCCTCCCGCGCCGCAACAGGTGATCTTGTCGATGCCGCGGCGACCTGCGCTGACGGCCTGCCATGCACCGCGTACGAGAATCGCGTGCACCGCATTGGACGGCCGGGCGGAACCGCCGGCGGCGGCGCGTTCGGGGCCGGGACCCCCGTACGTGCCGGGGTTGGTGGTGTCGACCGCAATCAGCTCGGCGGCGAGGTTGACGACTTCGTTCTCGGGTAAGGCCACCGTTTCTTGTATCAGGCCCGCCGCGGAACGTGAGCATCGTTACACCCGGAGGCGGATCACGTGTCGTCCGGGTTACGGTCTGGCTCGCGGAATGCATACCGACTTTATAGGATTTTAACACGTGATACGGATCGATGGTCTGCGCAAGACCTACCGCGCCCGGCGCCGCGAGGTGGCCGCCGTCGACGGGGTTGACCTGCACGTGCGCCCCGGCGAGATCTTCGGGGTGCTCGGGCGCAGCGGCGCCGGCAAGAGCACCCTGCTGCGCTGCGTCAACCTCCTCGAGCGTCCCGACGCGGGCACCGTGGAGGTGGACGGCGTCGAGCTGACGGCGCTCAGCCAGCGCCGGCTGCGCGAGGCCCGGCAGAAGCTCGGCATGGTGCACCAGCACTTCGCGCTGCTCGGCTCGCGGACGGCCGCGGGCAACATCGCGTACCCGCTCGAGGTGGCGGGTGTCCCCCGCGCCGAGCGGGCCCGCCGGGTGACCGAGCTGCTCGAGCTCGTCGGGCTGGCCGACCGGGGCAGCTCCTACCCCGCGCAGCTGTCCGGCGGGCAGAAGCAGCGCGTCGGGATCGCCCGCGCGCTGGCCGCCGAGCCGCGCGTGCTGCTCTCCGACGAGGCGACCTCCGCCCTCGACCCGGAGACCACCCGCTCGATCCTCGACCTGCTGCTCGACCTGAACCGCCGGCTCGGGCTGACGATCCTGCTGATCACCCACGAGATGGACGTGGTCAAGCGGATCTGTCACGGCGCGGCGGTCATGCGCGACGGCCGGTTCACCGAGTCCGGGCCGGTCGCCGAGCTGCTCGCGACGCCCGGCTCCGAGCTGGCCCGGGGGCTGTTCCCGCCCTCGACGGTGCCGGCGGGCCCGGGCGAGGAGATCGTCGACGTGCTGGTCAGCGGCGAGGCGGCCGAGGCGCCGCTGCTGTCCGCGCTGGCCCGCGAGCTGGAGATCGACGTGCGGCTGCTGGACGGCGGGGTGGAGACCCTCGCCGCCGGTCGCGCGGGGCGGTTGCGGCTCGCGGTCTCCGCGAAGGCGTACGAGGCGGCGCAGTTCTTGAAGGATCGAGGGGCGCTCGCATGACCTGGTCGGAAGTGTTCGAACTGCTCGCCGAGGGTCTGCAGGAGACGCTCTGGATGGTGGGCATCGCCACCCTCGTCACCGTCGTCGGCGGGCTGCTGGTCGGCATCCTGCTGGTGCTGACCGACCGCGACGGCCTGCTGCCC
>CAKUMG010001202.1 GCA_934667465.1 uncultured Actinoplanes sp.
GTCGCTGCCGCAGATGCAGGAGGCGGTGATCCGGACCAGGGCGTCGGTGGGCTGGGCGAGCCCGGCGTCGGGGACGTCCTCGACGCGGACGTCGCCGGCGCCGTACATGAGGATCGCGCGCATGATTTCCTTCTCTTCGACTTTTGTGTGTTCCCCGGGTGCAGCTGGGGGAAGGTCGCCGCGTCTATTCGACCGCTGCTGCCGGGCCTGAAAAAGGTGGTGTTTATAGGGGGTACAAACTCGCCCCCCTCTGCCGGGTTGAGCTCGGCTTATGGTTGAACCATGCCCGACATGGCCGAGAACCGCACCACCATTCGTGACTTCTTGATCAGCCGCCGCGCCAAGATCACTCCCGAGCAGGCCGGTCTGCCCGCCGGCAGCCGGCGCCGGGTCCCCGGTCTGCGTCGCGAAGAGGTCGCCGTCCTCGCCGGTGTCAGCATCGAGTGGTACACCAGGCTGGAGAAGGGCCACATCAGCGGCGTCTCCGGAGACGTCCTCGACGCCGTGGCCCGCGCCCTGCACCTGAACGACGAAGAACGGACTTACCTGTTCGACCTGGCCCACGCCGCTCGTCCCAGCACCCGCCGGAACCCGCGGCGCGCGGAGCCGAAGGTCGAACCCCACCTGCAATGGCTGATCGACTCGGTGACGATGTCGGCAGCGTTTCTGCGCAACGGTCGCCTTGACGTGGTCGCCGCCAATGCACTCGCACGTGCACTGCACGAACCGATGTTCAGTAGCGTCACCACGGCGGCCAACGGCCGGGCCAACTTCGCCCGGTACCACTTCCTCGACCCGGCATCCCACGACTTCTTCGTCGACTGGGAAGCGGGGGCAGCCGCGACCGTGGCCCTGCTGCGTACCGAGGCCGGCCGTCATCCGGAGGACCGGGCACTGCGCGAGCTCGTTGGGGAACTTTCCACGGTGAGTGCCGACTTCCGCACCATGTGGGCCTCTCACGACATCCGCATCCGGCATGACGGCATCAAGCGTCTGCGGCACCCCGTCGTCGGCGCCATCGAGCTGACCTATCAATCCCTTGCGCTGCCCGCGCCGTCCCACGCCGTCCACGAACTCAGCGTCTACACCGCGCAACCCTCGACCACGAACGAGGAACAGATGAAAATCCTCGCGACCTGGTCCGCGACATCTATCGCCGAAGCCGCCCGGCGCCCCGCCTGACCACAGAGAGCGGGCTGGCTCAGGTCATGAGGTTCGCTCAGCGTGCCGTTTGAGTGCTGTACCCATGCCGACCATGCCCGCTTTGAGGACGGTCCGGTGTTGGCGTTTACGGGCGGGTAGGAGCAGGCCGGAGAACACCTCGAGGTCGATGTGACGGCTCTGCTTCTCGTCAATGGCTTCGACGCGAAAAATGTGTTCGCCGCCATACAGCAGACGGTGACGCTCGGAGAAGGTCAGGCGAATTCGGTGCCTTCGGTAAACGACTCACGGTGCAGGTCCACGTGCGGGGATCATCGACTGGGCCCACATGGATGGTGACGTCGCGGCCGGGTTCCAGTTCGCCGTCCACCCGCCGGATGGTGGGGTTCCAGTCGCTGTAACGGGTCAAACTCGTCAAGATCGTCCACACGTGGTGTGCGGGGGCGTCGATATCGACGACGTTGCGGTTTTTCTAGCATGGACTATTCCTTCAGAGGTGCAGTCGTGATGGCGGGTGCAGTCGTACACCGACGCTAATGCCCTGCTCGCAGATGTGAGGGGGGTGAACTTGTACCCCCTATAACTGCGCCCTGCCGCGCCCGCGGCAAAGGGAGTGTCATAGGTGAAGTCACCTGTCACCGCCTTACAGAGGAATGACCTTCATGACCACGGACAGCACCCGAACGGCACCCGCCCCGGCCGAGGCGACCCCGCCGGCGAGCACCCGGCTGCCGCTGGTCGTCTACGTGCTCGCACTCGGCACCTTCCTCATGCTCACAACCGAATTCGTCGTCGCCGGCATCCTTCCCGAGGTCGCCGGCGGCCTCCAGATCACCCTCGGCCAAGCCGGCAGCCTGATCACCGTGTTCGCGATCGGGATGATCATCGGTGCCCCGGCGATGGCTCTGCTGACGATGCGGATCTCGAAGAAAATGACGTTGATCCTGTCATTGGTCGTATTCATCGTCGGGCACATTGCCGTCGCCCTGGCCTCAGACCTCACCGTTGTCCTGGGCGCCCGGTTCATCACCGCCCTAGCAACGGGCGCGTTCTGGGCCGTCAGCGCTGTCGTCGCCACCCGCGCAGCCGGGCCTGCCGCCGGCGCCCGCGCGATCGCGATCGTAGGCGCCGGCGGATCGCTGGCGATGGTGCTCGGGGTGCCGATCGGGGCGTTCATCGCTCAGCTCGCCGGATGGCGCGGAACCTTCTGGTTCCTCGCCGCGGCAGCCGCACTCGCTATCGTCCTCATCGCCCGGCTCGTACC
>CAKUMG010001203.1 GCA_934667465.1 uncultured Actinoplanes sp.
TGCGCGCACTGCGGAACAGCTCCAGCAGTGCCTCACTCAGATTCAACCGCATGTCCTCCGGGCGCCGCCCAAGCATGCTCACCAGGAAACGGACGACCTGCTCGCTGTTGGTCAACGGCTGGTGCGACAGCAGCGTGCGCAGCATTTCGTCGTCCAAGGGCTTGCTGTAGGTGCGGCGGCTCGCGCGACGCCAGTCCTCAGCCAACTCCTCGAGCAGATCCAGGGTGTGCTCGGCTACCAGGTACTCGGCGAAGGTCGCATGCAGGAACTCGTAGGACCTGCGACCGCGCCGTACCGCCTCGTCGTCCGTCTTCGCCACATGCACGAAGAAGAAAGCCGCCACCGTGCGCCGGGCACGACCGACCGGTTCCCCGGAATCCCGTACCGGCAACGATTCTTCGGGCTGCAGGGCAGCCAGGTCGCGGTCGAGGTCATCTTCCGCGATGTCTTGGCGGCCTCGGTTGAAGGTGCCGAAAGCTACCGCGGCGAGGTCCCGGCGGCTGGCGGCCTCGAGCTGGTCGTATCGGGTCTCACCAAGGTCGACGCGGGACTTGTCACGGACCTGCCGGCGGGTGAACGAGTCCAGGAGGCGCCGGTAGAGTTGATCGCTGGAGAACTCGTCACCACCGGGGATCGGCTGGCCCGATTCGGCCGCATAGAGAGCGAGCATCAGAAGCAGCAGCGGCTGGCTCGCCAACTCGTCGTGCTGCCAGAGCTCGTCAACCGTCAGCGGCCGGAACTGTGCGTGCCGGCCGTTGACCCGATTCCAGGCCTCCGTCCAACGAGTCACCTGAGCCTCGTCGAAAGGCTCCAGCTTGAGCACCACGGTGCCGTCCGGCACGACGGTGCGGTCCATGACCAGAGTGCGCGACGTGACCATAACGATCACGGGATGGCCGTTCGCCCACTCAGTACGCTGGAATCGCCCCACCTGCTCGAGGAAGTGCGACTGGGTGACCCGAGTGGCCTGCACCAGCTCGTCGAAGCCGTCCAGCATCACCACCTTCGTCGTTGCCGACGCCCGCCGCAGATCGCCCCACGAGATCTTCTCGTTGACAATTCTGGCCACGGCCGCCTCCACCTGTTCGTGGACGGGCAGCTCCGGGTCGGCGTGCCGCAGCGGCACTCGAATGGTGGTGAACGTTGTTTCCGGCAGCCGCGCGGCGAGAACCTCGGTCAGCAGTGACTTCCCGGCGCCGGGATGGCCGAGGACCAGCAGCGGCTGCTGGGTGGCCGCTGCGTCGGAGAAGTAGGCGGCCAGAAATTCATCCAGATTGCCTCGCTGATCTAGTTGCTGCCACCAGTCGTCGTCGCCGAAGGCGGCGTTCGCTTCGGCCACCGCCAGCCGAAACTGCGGCGTAACAAACCCCTCTTCTACAGAGGGGAACGCGATACCTTCAGGCGCCGGACCGTCCGGGTTCCAGACCTGGCGATGGAGAACCTCTTTGTTGTGCCTCGCGATGGCCTGTGCCGAAGTCGCCGCCGGAGTCAGCTGCTCAATTCTTGCAGCGAGTAGGTTGGCAAGCCGATCGAACGTCTCGGTCTGGCGCTGCACCTCGGCACGTGTGGCGGCATGCTCGTCGAGCTGCGCCCAGACGCCCAGCTCAGGCACCTCGGTAGCCAAGAGGACAAAACGTTCCCGATAGAGCTGCACGGCGAGGACGCACGTCGTCTCGCCGTCCGGCAGGATCATTCGCTCGCCGGCCGCCAGGCCTTGCACGAAGACGGCGTAGAAGTGGTTCATGCGCCGGAATGCTTCCTCCAGCGCCGTGAGGTTCTCGGTGAAGCCGCGCAGTGCGCCGGGCATGGGCACGACGGCTTGTTCGAGGTGGTCCCGCAAGGCGTGGCTGCCACCTTCACAGATGCGCCGCTTCTCCTCGTCGGTCAGCTCCAGATCGCCGAATCGTGGCCCGGTCAGCTCCGCCAGGGCATCGAAGTAGGCGGACATGACGAGGACGGTGTGAGCCGCGTCGATCAGCTCGTAATGACGACGGCCCTCGCTCGACTTGATGCGGTTGGGCGCGCCTCCAACCAGGTCGCGTAGAAGCGAATGCGCCTCGCCCTTAGCGTCGAAGAGGCTCAGCGCGGCCGGGGCGAACGGCGTGGCGAGCAGCAGGGCGCCACCCGCGATCCGGCCCAGCACGGTGACCACATCGGTCCCGCCGGTGAGCAGACGCAGCGACTCGGCATAGGACAGTCTCGATCCCGGCATGACCGCCATGCTGTCATCCCAGGGAAGCGTGAGACAGCATGGCGACTATCGCGTAGGTGACACGACGGCGGCCTTTGACGTTTCTGTCCAAGACGGGACCGCTTCCGCGCTCTAGCGTGAACCGCACAGCCCGCCCCAGCGAGGAGTTCCAGCATGCGCACCCTGGTCTACACCGGTTTCATGTCGCTCGACGGCGTGGTGGATTCGCCCGGC
>CAKUMG010001204.1 GCA_934667465.1 uncultured Actinoplanes sp.
GAGCAGTCGACCTCGTTCCCGGTGGCCGCTCGGACGGCTTCGCAAGAGCCGGAGAGGGTTCCCGCGATCCCGGTTTCGGAGGGGCCGACGGTGCCGCTCAGCACGTCCCGGCCGGCGAGCGCCGCGCGTTCGGCGAGCGCGGCCGCGGCGGCGTCGGCCAGGGTCGCGCCGTAGCCACCGGCCTCGATCACGGCGGTCAGCCGGTCCGGGTCGGGCCGCACGGTCCAGCGTTCCCGCAGCTCGGGGTCGAGGCCGGTGCTGGGCCCGGAGACCCGCCGGAAGCCGGGCACGCCGAGCACCCGGAGCCGGTGCAGGAGCCGGCTGCGCTCCCGGTCCGCCGGCTCGGTCAGCCGCAGGTCGGGGTCGGCCGTGCCGGTGAGGCCGGCCCGCTCGAGCTCGCTGTCGACGTCGTGCAGCAGCGGCGGCGCGGGGGTGCCGGGGTGCAGCCGGCCGACGCTGGTGCCGCTGAGGGCGGCGACCATCTCGACCACGACCGGGTGGCTCCCGGGCCGCAGCGTGCCCCGCGACGACCACGGCAACGGGACGTCCAGGGCCTCCTTGACCAGCGCCGAGGTCATCCCGTCGAGGATGTCGGCGCGGGCGGGGTGCCGGTGCCCGCGCACGGTGGCCAGCCCGTCGGCGGTGGCGCGCGCCGCGATCAGGTCCGCGGTGGAGACCGGCTGTTTGCGGTCGCGCAGCCGCCCGGCCACCGCCTCCATGAGCTTCTCCGCCGCCCGGGCCGGGCCGGACTCCCACAGCGACTGGTAGTAGGCGGGCGACGGCATGCCGGACTGGTAGCCGTCGAACGCGTCGAGCCGCCGGAAGGAGTAGGGCACCAGATAGCTGCCGCCGACGGCGTCCTCGGGCAGCGAGGGCACCTCGGGCCACGAGGACCCGCCGTGCGGCAGCGCGGCGACGAGGGCGGGCCGGTGGAACCCGCCGGTCACCACCACGACCGGGCGGTCCCCGGCATCGGCGGCCGCCGCCCGCACCCAGCGGGCCATGTAGGCCTCGCGGGCCTCGTCCTGCCCGCTCGCGGCCGCGTCGCCGCGGACGAGGTCGAAGTAGGTGGCTAGCCGTTCGGCCAGACCCTCCCGGGGCGCGATCTCGACCAGGTGGTCCCAGAGCACGTCCACGTTGTCCACCTCGAACGCCCGGCACAGCCGCTCGAGCACGTCGGCGTAGCGCAGCTCGGCGTCCGCATACCGGTTGCTGCGCCCCGCGAACGCCGGGTGCCACGCGGGCAGGTCGATGAAGCGCAGCTCCGCACCCACGGCGCGCCCGTGGGTGAGGGCGACCCATTCCGGCGAGTACGCGCAGAACGGCGCCCACGACCCGTGCCGCCGCTCGCCGTCGCGGTAGCTGGTGAACACCGCCACGGGCATCTCGTGGCCCAGCAGCAGCTCGCCGAGCCGCGGGTTGAGGTCGGCCGGCCCCTCGACCAGCACATAGGCCGGCCGCAGCGCGTCGATCGTCTCGGCGACCAGGCGCGCGCAGGCCGGGCTGTGGTGGCGGACGCCGATGAACGTGACCGGCACGGCTCAGCCCGGCAGCAGGTGGCGGGCGTCGTGCAGGGCCTTCCACTGCCCGCCGCGCCGCCGGCTCGTCTGCTGGGCCAGATAGCGGCGCAGCTTGGCCAGGTCTTCCGGGCTGTCCTTGGCGGCCGTGCCCGCGAGGCAGGCGACCACGTCCTCGGCCGTGCCCGGCTCGCCGCGCAGGAACCAGCCGCGCAGGCCGACGGCGTGGGCCACCGAGACGGCCTCCGCCGTGCTCATCACCGCGGACAGCCGGTCCAGGGAGTCGCCGTGCCGGGTCTCGCCGGACCGCAGCTCCCGGAACGTGGTCACGAGCACCTCGAGCACGTCGCGGCGCGGCTCGGCGGTCACCCCGGAGCGCCGCAGCAGCCGGCCGGCCTCGTCGGCGACCAGGGCCAGCTCGGTGTCGAAGTCGGCGATCGGGAACACCGTCTCGAAGTTGAAGCGCCGCTTGAGCGCGGAGCTCATGTCGTTGACGCCGCGGTCGCGGGTGTTGGCCGTGGCGATGACGTTGAAACCGTCGCGGGCGAACACCATGGCCTCCGGGCCGGTCAGCTCGGGGATCGCCAGCACCCGGTCGGACAGCGGCGACAGGAGGCAGTCCTGCACCTCCAGCGGGCAGCGGGTGATCTCCTCGAAGCGGACCGTGCGCCCCTCGGCCATGCCGCGCAGCAGCGGCGCCGGCACCAGCGAGCGCGGCGACGGGCCGTCCGCCACCAGCAGGGCGTAGTTCCACGAGTAGCGGATCTGGTCCTCGGTGGTGGCGGCGCCGCCCTGGATCGTCAGGGTGGAGTCGCCGCTGACCGCCGCGGCCAGCAGCTCGGAGAGCAGCGATTTCGCGGTGCCGGGCTCGCCGACCAGCATCAGCCCCCGGCTGGTGGCC
>CAKUMG010001205.1 GCA_934667465.1 uncultured Actinoplanes sp.
CAGCCGGCTTGGCCGGGGTGCCGCCGAGCTTGTCGCCCGCCATGCTGGCCCGGATCTGCTCCAGCCGCGACGAGCCGGCCAGGTCGAGGCTCGACTTCTGCACCTCGAGCATCCGGCCCTCGACCGAGTTGGAGGCCAGCTCGGCGCGGCCCATCGCGTTCGCATACCGGGTCTCGATCTTGTCGCGCACCTCGTCGAGCGACGGGGTGTTGCCCGGCGCGGACAGCGACGACATCGACTCGAGCGACTTGGCGACGGTCTCCTGCATCTTCGCCTGCTCGAGCTGGCTCAGCAGACGCGAACGCTCCGCGATGCGCTGCTGCAGCACCATCGCGTTGTTCTCGACCGCCTTGCGCGCCTGGCCGGCGGCGGAGAGCGCCTGGTCGTGCAGCGTCTTCAGGTCCTCCATCGACTGCTCGCCGGAGACCAGCTGGGTGGCGAGGGTCTGCGCGGTCGACTCGTACTTCTGGGCCTCGGACTCGTCACCACCCTCGCGGGCCCGGTCGGCGAGCACGAGCGCCTGACGCGCCATGCCCTGCAGCTTCTCGACCTCACCCATCTGGCGTGACAGCTTCATCTCGAGCTGACGCTGGTTGCCGATGACGGCGGCCGCCTGCTGCACGAGCGCCTGGTGCTGTCGCTGAGCGTCCTCGATGGCCTGCTGGATCTGCACCTTGGGATCGGCGTATTCGTCGATCTTCGCGCCGAACAACGCCATCACGTAACGCCAGCCCTTGACGAACGGGTTCGCCATATCCGCGGTATCCCCTCAATGTCGCTGCCTCGTCCGCGCCACCGACGCGGGACCGAGGGGTCTTCACGATGGCGCGGGTTCCATCGTGTCAGCCCCATGCCACCGCCGTCACGTGACCTCGGGGGGATCTCAGGGTCACCCCGGGCGTCCCCCACCGTGAAGGCTACGCGGGAATTCCTCTTCCTGCGACGCCGCGGTGCCCCTGCCCGGGGCCGCGACCAGCGCAACGGCATCCCGCACCGGTCGCACGGCCACCCGCAGGGGCACTCAGGGCGCCGCACGCCCCATCGAAGCCGGACAAAACGCACGGCAGCTCGAAGCCGGACAGAACGCACGACAGCAAGAAGCCGGACGAAACGCACGACAGCAAGAAGGCCGACAAAACGCCCGACAGCACGAGGCCGGGCAGAACGCGCTGGGCGCGCAGTCAGAAGTCAGCGGCGAAGGTCGGATCAGGACGCGAAGAACCGCCTGACGGCAGCGTGCGGCACGTCAGGCGGCGCGGACCCGAAGATCAGGCCGCGTAGCTGACCTCGCGCTTGCGGGTGGCCCGCAGCGTCGCCTTGAGCGGCGTCTCGTGGCGCACCGACACCGAGACCGTGCCGTCGGTGGCGAGCTGGCGAACCTCGGTGGCCGGCGTCGTTGCCGCGCCGGAGGCCCGCATCGCGGCCGCGGTCTGCTTGACCGGGGTCGCGGCGCCCGAGTCCTGGGTCGGGAGCGTGGCCGGGTCGACCGGGACGAGCACGCCGTCCATGCCTTCGGCGAGGGCGAGAGTGCTGCTCACTTCGCCGAGCAGCTCGGAGAGCCGGGCGCCCAGCGCCTCGCAGATCGCGGCGAGGAGCTCGCTCGATGCTTCTTTCTGGCCACGTTCGATTTCGGAGAGATACCCGAGGCTGACGTTGGCGGCGGTCGACACCTCACGGAGCGTGCGGTGCTGTCCCTGCCGGCGCGCTCGAAGTGCGTCACCGATAACCCGGCGTAGCAGGACCATGGCACCTCCTCCTGCGGCGGGGCCACCGGCAACCGCCGGAGGCTTCCCGCAACCGTACCCAATGCGAGCCACGCCGACATCCCGCCCCGCCGAATTCCGCGACGCCCGGGGCCGCCTGGGAACCGGTGTGACTGCTGATGCCGGTCGTTGCCCTAGATCAACACCGGTGCCCGCGGATCTCTTCCCGGACGCTATTTGCGCAGCTCATCGCCGAGCAGGTTGAAGACCTCGCGCATCGTGGCGTAGCGGATGTCGGCGCGCGAGCCGGTCAGGGACAGCTCCTTGACGACCGTACGAGTGGCGCCCGCCACTGCCACGAAGACCATCCCCACGGGTTTGCCGTCCTGAGGCTCGGGACCGGCCACCCCGGTCGTGGCGATCCCCCAGTCGGTGCCGCACCGGTCGCGGGCACCCTCGGCGAGCGCCCCGGCCACATCGCCGTCGACCGGCCCGCGCTCGGCGAGCAGCTTCTCCGGCACGCCGGCGAGCTCGTGCTTCAGCTCCGTCGCGTACACGACCAGCCCACCCCGGAAGACCGCGCTCACCCCGGGGATCTCGACCAGCGTGGCCGAGAGCAGCCCGCCGGTCAGCGACTCGGCGCACGCCACGGTCTCGCGCCGCTCGACGAGCAGGTGCACCGCCGCAGCGGCCGCCACGTCGGTGTTCATGAT
>CAKUMG010001206.1 GCA_934667465.1 uncultured Actinoplanes sp.
CGAGGAACGGCAGCACCTGCCGGATCGTCGTCCAGGAGGCGCCGCCGACGCCGCCGATCTGCCACGACTGGAAGAGCTCGGAGACGTCGCCGCGGGGCAGCAGGACGGCGCTGATGAAGGAGGCGAGCGCGGCGGAGGTCGCGGCGCCGGCGAGCGCCAGCTTCAGCGGGGTCGATCCGCCGCGGCCGAGGGAGCCGACCGCGTACACGAAGACGGCAGTGACTCCAGCGCCCAGGATCCCGACCCAGATGTAGCTCGCGGGGCTCGAGAGCCCGACCGTCACGAGCGCGGTGACGACGGCGAGCGAGGCGCCGGTGTTGACGCCGAGGATGCCGGGGTCGGCGAGGGGGTTGCGGGTCACGCCCTGCATGACCACGCCGGCCAGCGCGAGCGCGGCGCCGACGATGATGGCGAGCACCGTACGCGGGATGCGCAGCGTGACGGCGGCGGTGTTCATGGTGGTGTCGTCGCCCTGGAACGCGGCGACGATGTCGGACCAGCCGACCGAGCGGGAGCCCACCGCGACCGACGCGAGCGTCAGCGCGCCGAGCAGGACCACCGCGGCGAGCACCCAGAGGGCGCGCACCGGCGCCGGACGCCGCGCGGGGGCGGCGTCCGGCGTGGTACCGGGGACGTGCTGGGTCATGACGCCTTGGCAGCAGCGTCGCCGAGCATCTTCACGTAGTCGCCGAGGACGTACGAGATGGAGAGCGGCGTCGGGTTTGCGGCGGTGCCCAGCGGGGATGTGCCGCTGAGGACGACGATCGAGCCGTCCTTGATCGCCTTCATCTTGGAGAGCAGCGGGTTCGCCTGCACGGCGGACAGCAGCTTGTCGTCGCCGTAGGTGACCACGATGTCGACGTCGTTGAACGTCTCGATCTGCTCGGCGCTGACCGAGCCGCTGAACTCCTTGGAACCGGCGGTCGCCTTGGTGACGCTCTCCGGGGTCTTGAGGCCGAGGTCGGCGAAGAACGCGCCGCGGGTGTCGGCGGGCGTGTAGTAGCTGATCTTGCTCAGGTCGGCCGGGTCGATGTGCGTGATGAACATCGCCGACTTGCCCGCGAGCGCCGGGTACTTGGCGACCTCGGTCTTCATGTCGTTCTCGAGCTTGGCGATCAGGGCGTCACCCTCGGCGGGCAGGCCGAGCGCCTGGCTCTCCAGCTTGATCGTGTCGCGCCACGCGGTCGCCCACGGGCCGGTCGGGTACGCGACGGTCGGCGCGATCTTGCTGAGCGTGTCGTAGTCCTCCTGGGTGAGGCCCGAGTACGCGGCGAGGATGACGTCGGGCTTGGTGTTGGACACGCCCTCGAAGTCGATGCCGTCGGTCTCGTCGAACAGCACGGGGGTGGCGCCGCCGAGCTCGGTCAGCTTGTCCTTGACCCAGGGCAGGACGCCGTCGCCGTCGTCGTCGCCGAAGTTGGCGGCCGCCATGCCGACCGGCGTGATCCCCAGGGCGAGGGGCACCTCGTGGTTCGCCCACTGGACGGCGGCGACCCGGACCGGCTTCTTCTCGATGGTGGTCGTGCCGAGGGCGTGCTTCACCGTGACCGGGAACGTCGCCGCTGCTCCGGACGGGGCGTCGGTGGCGGCGGCGTCCTCGGTGTCCGAGCCGCCACCGCAGGCGGCGAGGGCCAGGGTCGCGGCCAGGGCGGCGACTCCTGCCAGGAACCGGTTGGGGCGCATAGGTGGTACTCCAGTTCAGTCATGCTGTAAGGGCTGCCTAACCTAACAGGTGGGTAGGCTCGCCTCATGATCGACTACCCCTCGGCGTGAGATTCGCAGCGCAGAGTCGGAGAAGAACGACAATTCGCAGGTCAGAACGTGACGGGGGCCACGTGGAGCGACCTCGACCAGTGTCTCGACCGCGGCCGGGCGACGGCACTTCAGGCCGCGGCACGGTAGGCGTCCGGCGTCGGTCGTGGCGCGGCGGGAGCGCGGCCGGGCGGAGACGGCGGGCGGGGCTTCAGGCTGCGGCGAGGCGGGGGCGGCGGGTGAGGCCGATGTACGAGACGAGGCCCGGCGGCAGCATCAGCCAGAACGACACGAAGCGGTAGCCCAGCACGACCGCGGCGGCGGCACTCTGCGGCGCGCCCGCGGTCACGAGCCCGGCCAGCAGCGCCGCCTCGATCAGCCCGAGCCCGCCGGGCGTCAGCGGCACCTGCCGGACGATCTGCACGGCGAGATAGACCGTGGCGAGCTCGGCCACGGTCAGCGGCAGCCCGCACGCCCGCGCGACCGCGACGAGGCAGAGCAGATCGAAGAGCCAGTTCAGGATGGCGTACGCCGTCGTAGCCGCGCCGTCGCGCACCCGCACCGCGCGGGCCTCGCGCCCCACGAGGCGAACCTGCGCCGCCAGCCGCCCGAGCCGGTCGCGCACGGCCCCGCCGCCGGTGTCGGACCGCTCCCCCGGCAC
>CAKUMG010001207.1 GCA_934667465.1 uncultured Actinoplanes sp.
CTCGCCGCGACCACGCCCGCCGTGGGCTCGTCGAGCACCAGCAGGTCGGGGCCGCCGGCGAGAGCCCGGGCGATCAGTGTGCGCTGCTGCTGGCCGCCGGAGAGCGTGCCGACCGGGTCGCCGATCCGGTCGAGCAGCCCGACGTCGGCGAGCGCCGCGCGCACGGCTGCCTTGTCGGCGGCCCGGGCCGGGCGGAAGATGCCGCGCCGCGCGAGCCGCCCCGACGCCACGACCTCGCCGACCGTGGCGGGCACGCCGCTGCCGGCACCGATCCGCTGCGGCACGTAGCCGATGGACGCCCAGCGCCGGAAGCGCCGCTGCGGCGTACCGAAGAGGTCGATCTCCCCACCGGCGAGCGGGACCAGGCCGAGCACCGTGCGCACCAGCGTGGACTTGCCGGAGCCGTTGGCGCCGAGGATCGCCACGGTCTCGCCCGCGGCAACCTGCAGAGAGACGTCACGCAGCACCGTACGGCCGCCGTAAGCGACCGCCGCGTGCCGGATCTCGACGACGGCGCTCACGCGGAGCACCCCAGCGCGGTGCGCAGCGCGGTCAGGTTGGCGCGCATGACCGAGAAGTAGTCGGCGCCGTCCGTGACGCCCTCGATCGGGTCGAGGACGTCGGTCCGGGCGCCCACCTCCCGGGCGAGGGTGTCGGCGACCTTCGGACTGACCAGGGTCTCGAAGAAGATGGTCGTGGTTCCCGTGGCTCTCGCCTCCTCGGCGACGTGGGCGAGGCGCTGCGGGGACGGCTCCGCCTCGGGATCGATGCCGGTGATCCCGACCTCGGTGAGGCCGTACCGGTCGGCCAGGTAGTGGAAGGCCGCGTGGCTGGTGACGATCTCGCGCCGGGCACAGCTCGCCAGCCCCGTCCGGTATTCCCGGTCCAGGGACGCGAGCTCTGCCTGCAGCGCGCGGGCGCGTTCCGCATAGGCCGCGGCGTTTGCCGGGTCGGCTTCACCCAGCCGTACGCCCACCGCGCCGGCGAGCGTCGCATAGCGCTCGGGATCGAGCCACACGTGCGGGTCGAGCCCTTCGCCGGCCTCGGCGTGCTCCTCCTCGCCCGGCTCGTGCCCGTGCTCGTGGTCCTCCTCGGCGGGCAGCAGCTCGACGACGGTGCCGACGTCGAACGCGCGGTCGCCGGCCTCCTGGCGCACGGCCTGGTCCACGGCCGGCTGGAAGCCCTCGAGATGGAGCACGACCCCGGCGTCGACGATCCGGCCGACCTGGCGCGGGGTCAGCTCGACGTCGTGCGGCTCGGCGCCCGGCTTGGTGAGGCCGGTGACGGCGACCCGGTCGCCGCCGACGCGTTCGGCGAGGAACTGCAGCGGGTAGAACGCGGTCACGACGTCCATCCGGCCGCCGGAGAAGCCGCTCGCGCGCTCGGCGCAGGCCGCCGTCCCGCCGAGCATCGCCACGGCGGCGCCGAGGGCGAGCAGCTTCCGGAGCGGGGGCATACCGTCAACTCTGCGTCAGATGGTAATGATTGTCAAAAGCGCATGTTTTATCTCACTGCGCGATCGCTTTGGCGATGGCCGCGCCGAAGAGCAGGGCCAGCAGGATCAGGCGGATCACCCGGACCGGGGCCGTCTGCACCGGCCAGGTGGTGAACGTCAGCGCGGCCAGGCCCAGCCCGAGCACCGCCAGCAGCGCGGCGCCGATGATGCCGGGCAGGAACACCCCGGCCAGGAACAGGGCGAGGGCGACCACGAAGGCCGTGGTCGGGTTGACGGTGGCCAGGCGGCGCAGCAGGTTGCCGGAGGGGGACGGCGTCACGTGGGTTCTCCCGGGGGTGCGTAGTCTCACGTCATGCTGGTGCTCAACCGCTTCGCGGTTCCCGCCGATGCCCAGGAGTCGTTCGCCGGACGGGCCCGGACCGCCCTGGCCGCGCTCGCCGCGAGCACCGGATATCTCTCCGGCCGGCTCACCCGCGCCCTCGACGACCCGGCCTCGTGGACCCTGGTCACCGAGTGGGAATCCGTCGGAGCTTACCGGCGGGCGCTCGGGGGTTTCGACGTGAAGGTGCACGCGACGCCGCTGCTGTCCGAATCGCTCGACGAGCCGTCCGCGTTCGAGACGCTCGCGTCGGCCGGCCCGGGCGAGCCCGTGACCGAGACGGCGAGCGACCGGGCCGACCAACCGTGGCGCTGAGCCGTAGGCTGGATCCATGCCCACCCTGGGTGACCCCACCCCGGCCGCCGCCGGGCCGCCCCCGGCGCCGGTCGGACGGAGCCCCCGCCGCGGGCCGCGCCCGCGCCCCGCCCTAGGAGGAATGCACTCATGGCCCTGACGCCCGAAGACGTCATCAACAAGCGGTTCCAGCCCACCAAGTTCCGCGAGGGCTACGAGCAGGACGAGGTCGACGAGTTCCTCGACGAGGTAGTCGAGGCCATGCGTCAGCTGGAGGCTGAGAA
>CAKUMG010001208.1 GCA_934667465.1 uncultured Actinoplanes sp.
GGCGGAGGCAGGCCAGCGCCTGCTCCTCCGACAGGCCGACGCCGAGGTCGAGCACCTGTGCGCGTGCGGTCTCCAGGACGTCCAGTGCGAGCTCGGTCACGGGCGCGAGTCTGCCAGGCCGCCCCGCCGAGCACCGTCACCCGGTCGTCGTGTGCACGACACCTGCCGGACGCCCGCAGCAGGCAGCCTGGGACGACCGGCGCACGCCCGACCCGGAGGCCGACGCCCTGCTGGTCGGCGCGGTCGACCTGCACCAGCACCCCGGCCCGAGCCCGTTCCCGCGCCGGATGAGCATCATGGACGCGGCCCGCGACGCCTCGGCGGTGGCCCGCACCGGCCCGGCCGGCTCGTGCGGCGGCCGCGGCGCCTGCAACGACACCGCGACCGTCAGGTCCGCCCCGGCCGCGGCGGTCGGCTCGATCGGCACGGGGTTGAGCAGGCCGCCGTCGGCGAGCAGCCGCCCGTCGATGACCACCGGCGTGATCAGGCCGGGGATGGCGATCGACGCCCGGATGGCCGAGCGCAGCTGCCCCTTCTGGAACCACACCTCGCGGCGGGAGGTGAGGTCGGTGGCGACCGCGGTGTACGGGATCGGCAGGTTCTCGATCTCCGTGTCGGTCAGGAACTCGTTGAGGTGGTTGATCAGCCGGTCCGCGGCGAGCGCACCGGGCGCCGCCCACGCCGGGTCGAGCAGCCGCAGCACGTCGCGCTGCTTGAGCCCGACCGCCCAGTCCGTGAACTCCTTGAGCCGCCCGGCCGCCATCACCCCGCCGACCAGGGCGCCCATCGACGACCCGGCCACCGCGGCGACCTCGTACCCGCGCTCCTCGAGCACCTGGACGACGCCGATGTGCGCGAACCCGCGGGCGCCGCCGGACCCCAGCGCCAGCGCGACCCGCCGTGACTGGGACATCCCCCGATGCTAGGCCACTGCCCGGCCCGGGCTCCGCTCCCCCACCGCCCCACGCCTCGCCGCCCGTGACGGATGCACGCTCCCGCAACGTGACCACACAGACCCCGCCGGTGCATCACACCGCGCAACGCCTCGTCGCCCGCCCGGCGCCGGCGGACCATCCCGTCCCCCAGTGGGGCGCCGAGCCCGCCGGCCCGCCGCGACCGGCCCCGTCACCCCGGCGGGACCGGCCCGGCGGCTGTCGTCAGGCGGTGGCGAGGAGCTCGACCGAGCGGATCCGGTCGGCGGTCTCGAGGGCGTGGTGGGCCGTGATCAGCTCGTCGGCGCCCGCCTCCTTGGCGAAGGTCTCCAGGTAGTCGCGGACCTCGTCGGCGGTGCCGACCGCGGTGTACTTGGTCATCGCGGCGAGCGAGGCGCCCTGCGGCCCGGCCAGGAACGCGTCGATCTCGGCGTCGGTGAGGTTGCGGCCGACCGGCCCGCGGGTCAGGAACGCGCGCGTCCGGACCCGGTAGGACTTGGTCATCTGCTCGACCGCGGTGTCGTGGTCGTCGGCGGCGATGACGTTGACGCCGGCGATCACATACGGCTCGGCGAGCTGCGCGGACGGCTCGAACGTGTCCCGGTAGACGGCCACCGCCTGGTGCAGCGCGTCGGGGCTGAAGTGCGACGCGAACGCGTAGGGCAGGCCGAGCTTCGCGGCGAGCTGGGCGCCGAACAGCGACGAGCCGAGGATGTAGAGCGGCACGGGGCCGTCCGGGACCGGCACCGCCTGCACGCCGGGGATCAGCGACCGGCCGGCGAGGTAGCCCTGCAGCTCCTGGACGTCCTGCGGGAAGCTCTCGGCGGAGCGCGGGTCGCGGCGCAGCGCGTACATCGTGGCCTGGTCGCTGCCGGGCGCGCGCCCGAGGCCCAGGTCGATGCGGTCCGGGTAGAGGGTGGCCAGCGTGCCGTACTGCTCGGCGATGACCAGCGGCGAGTGGTTGGGCAGCATGACGCCGCCGGAGCCGAGCCGGATCGACTCGGTGTGCGCGGCGACGTGGCCGATGACGACGCTGGTGGCCGAGGAGGCGATGGTGGCCATGCTGTGGTGCTCGGCGTACCAGACGCGCAGGTAGCCGGAGCGCTCGGCCGCGCGGGCGAGCTCGACGCTGCCCGCCAGGCTGTCCCGGGCGCTCTGTCCGGGAGCGATGGGCGCAAGATCGAGGAGCGAAAGTGGGGTGGCCATCCTCTTATGCTCCTCCTTCCGCGCCCGCCCGCCACCCTGCCACGGCGAAGTGTGCCGGTCCTTACATCCCCGCCGCGCCGGGAACACTTACCCCCGCCACCCGCGTTGGGGGCGGGTCAGCGGCCACGGCGTTCCCAGAGGTCGCGCAGGGCGACGCCGCGCAGGGCGGCGTTGATGCCGAGCCAGCGGATCGGCTCGGGTTCCCAGTTGCGGGAACAGTGGCCCACCCAGGGCAGGGTGTCCCGGTCGGTGAGGTCGCCGGTGATCAGGTCG
>CAKUMG010001209.1 GCA_934667465.1 uncultured Actinoplanes sp.
GCGTTCGCCACCGCCCGGACCGCCGACAGCGTCCGCGCGCTGCTCGACGTCGCCCCCGAGCGGGCCTGCCGGATCGGCGCCGACGGGGTGGAGACCGCGGTGCCGACGGCGTCCCTGCGGGTCGGAGACCTCATCCGGGTACGCCCGGGCGAGCGCATCGGCGCCGACGCGCTCGTCGTCGACGGGCTCAGCGAGGTGGACCAGGCCACGATCACAGGCGAGCCGGTGCCGGCGGTCAAGAGACCCGGCGACGAGGTGTTCGCGGGCACGCTCAACGGCACGGGCGCGCTGACCGCCCGGGTCCACCGCGCGGCCGGGGAGTCGGTGCTGGCCCGCATCGTCGCCCTGGTGGAACAGGCGTCGGCCACCAAGGCGACCACCCAGCTGTTCATCGAGAAGGTGGAACAGCGCTACGCGGCCGGCGTGGTCGCCGCGACCCTGGCCCTGTTCCTGATCCCGCTGCTGGCCGGCGCGGACCTGCGGGAGACGCTGCTGCGCGCGATGACGTTCATGATCGTGGCGTCGCCGTGCGCGGTGGTGCTGGCCACGATGCCGCCGCTGCTGTCGGCGATCGCGGTCGCCGGGCGGCACGGGGTGCTGGTGAAGTCGGCGGTCGTGATGGAACGCCTCGCGGACACGACGGTCGTCGGCTTCGACAAGACCGGGACGCTGACCGAGGGGCGGTTGCGGGTCGACTCCGTGGCGGCTTTCGGCGCGTACGACGAAGGGCCCTTGCTCCGGTACGCGGCGGCGGCCGAGCGGTCCAGCGAGCATCCGGTGGCTGCCGCCGTCGTGGCCTTCGCTCGGGCTCGGGGCGCTCTCCTTCCCGCGCCGGCTCTTCTTCCCGCGCCGACTCTTCTTCCCGCGCCGACTTCGGCTCCCGCGCCGACTTCGGCTCCCGCGCCGGGTGCCGACTCTGCGCCCCTGGTGTCGGACTTCGTTTCCGTGCCCGGGCGGGGTGTGCGGGCGACGGTGGATGGGAGGGTCGTCGAGGTGGGGCTGTTCGGAACGGCCGGCTCCGGTTCCGGCGGTGCCGACTCGGCCGGCGCCGAGGCTTCGGACGCTTTGCGCGTGTTGCGGCAATCCGGGCGTACGGCGGTGGTCGTCACGATCGACGGCGAGGCGGCCGGCGTCCTCGGGCTGACCGACCGGATCCGTCCCGCCGCCGCGCCCGCGGTCGCCGCCCTGACGCGGCTGACCGGGACGCCCCCGGTCGTGCTGACCGGCGACAACGCCGGCGCCGCCGGGCGGCTGGCGGCCGAGGCGGGCATCGGTGCCGTACACGCCGGATTGCTCCCCGCCGACAAGGTCGCGCGCGTCCAGGCGCTGCAGGCCGGCGGTGGCAAGGTGCTGCTCGTCGGCGACGGCGTCAACGACGCGCCCGCCCTGGCCGCCGCCCACCTGGGCGTGGCCATGGGTCGCGGCGGCTCCGACCTGGCCCTGCAGAGCGCCGACGCGGTCCTGGTCCGCGACGACCTGACCGCCCTGCCCGCGGTCATCGCCCTCTCCCGCCGCGCCCGCCGGGTCGTCAAGGCGAACCTGGTCATCGCCGGCACGTTCATCGCCGTCCTCGTGGCCTGGGACCTCTTCGGCGACCTGCCGCTCCCGCTGGGCGTGGCCGGGCACGAGGGGTCCACGGTCATCGTCGGCCTGAACGGCCTGCGGCTGCTCTCCTCGCGCGCGTGGCGCCGGGCCCAGCGCGAAAGCGCGCCTGCCTGATCCCTTGGTGCCGGGGTCCCTTGGCGCCGGGCTTCCTCGGCGCCGGCTCCCTCGGCGCCGGGCTCCCTTGGTGCCGGGCTTCCTCGGCGCCGGGGGATAGGGTGGATCGATGCACGACTCGCTGCCGGACTTCCGGATGCCCGACGAGGAGCAGGTCCACCTCGCCGCCGAGGGCTTCCGCATGCTCGCCGACCCCACCCGGATCAAGATCCTGTGGGCCCTGCTGCAGGGCGAGTCCTCGGTCGCCTGCCTGGCCGAGCTGGTCGGCGCCGCCCCGACAGCGGTCAGCCAGCACCTGGCCAAGCTTCGCCTGGCGGGCCTGGTCAAGGGCCGCCGCGAGGGCACGTTCATCCACTACTCGGCGGCCGACACCCACGTCCGCGCCCTGCCGGAGGCCCCCGTCTGGGCACCCCAGCCTGCGCGCGGCCGGGACCGCCGCGGGCTGCTCCGGGTGCCCGCGGTGCTGTTCCTCGTGCTGGCGCTGGTCGGGTTCGGCGCGCGGGTGTGGCCCGTGCGCGACGAGGCGCTCGCGCTGGTGCAGGGCACCCCGCTGGAGGAGGTGCGCGTGGAGGCGGAGGCCGAGGCGGCCGAGGCCGTGAGCGTGTTCCCCGCCGCGCGGACGCAGCAGGTCGTCGACGACCTGGTGGCGGTCGCCGGGGGCAGCCAGTTCACCGAGGTCGGGCTGTAC
>CAKUMG010001210.1 GCA_934667465.1 uncultured Actinoplanes sp.
CCGCGGGCCGGGCCGGTGCCGGGTCGTTGCCGCAGCCCGACGGCGCGACGGCGATGGCGGCGCTCGACAGGATCAAGGACCAGATCAAGTTCAAGAGCCTGCTCTTCGACGACCACGTCGGCAAGGTGTCGCTCATCGGGGCCGGCATGCGGTCGCACCCGGGCGTCGCGGCGCAGTTCTTCGCCTGCATCGGCGAGGCCGGCGTCAACATCGAGATGATCTCCACATCGGAGATCCGGGTCTCCGTGGTCTGCCGCGACAGTGACCTCGACACGGCCGTGCGCGCCGTGCACGACACGTTCGAGCTGGGCGGGACCGAGACCGCCGTCGTCTACGCGGGGACCGGCCGGTAACCGGCGATGGGCGCGCAGCCCACCCTCGCCGTCGTCGGGGCCACCGGGTCCGTCGGGACGGTGATGCGGGAGCTGCTGTCCTCCCGCCGCAACGTCTGGGGTGAGATCCGCCTGCTCGCGTCGGCCCGCTCGGCCGGCCGCGAGCTGCCGTGCCGCGGTGAGCAGCTGACCGTGCGTGAGCTCACCCCGGAGTGCCTCGACGGCGTCGACGTGGCCATGTTCGACGTCCCCGAGGCGGTGGCGGCGCAGTGGGCCCCGATCGCCGCGGGCCGGGGCGCCGCGGTGGTGGACAACTCCGCCGTCTTCCGCCTCGAGCCCGACGTCCCGCTGGTGGTGCCCGAGGTCAACCCGGGCGCCCTCCGGCGGCGCCCCCGCCGGATCGCCGCGAGCCCCAACGGCACGGTCACCGCCATGATCATGGCGCTCGCCCCGCTGCACCACGAGTACGGCCTCCGCGAGCTGGTCATCTCGTCGTACCAGTCGGCCTCCGCCGCCGGGCAGCTCGGCGTCGACACCCTGCACGACCAGCTCAGCAAGGTCGCCGGGGACCGGGCGCTCGGCTCCCGGCCCGGCAATGTGCGCCAGGCGGTCGGCGACGACCTCGGGCCGTTCCCGGCGCCGCTCGCGCTCAACGTCGTGCCCTGGTCCGACGAGCCGACGGTCGCGCCTTCCGCAACAGGCGCGCTGCCTGCCGCCGCCTTACCGGAGTGGGCCGCCGATGAGCTGAAGCTGCGCAACGAGCCCCGTAAGATCTTGCGCCTGCCCGACCTCAAGGTCTCCGCCACCTGCGTCCGCGTCCCGGTCGTCACGGGCCACTCCGTCGCCGTCCACGCCGTCTTCGGCTCCGAGGTCACCGCCGACGAGGCCCGCGGCATCCTCCGCAACGCCCCAGGCGTCATCCTCGTCGACGACCCCGCCGCCGGCGAGTTCCCGATGCCGATCGACGCGGTCGGCACCGACCCCTCCTGGGTCGGCCGCATCCGCCGCGCCCTGGACGACCCCCGCGCCCTCGACCTCTTCATCACCGCCGACAACATGCGCAAGGGCGCGGCCCTCAACTCCGTCCAGCTCGCCGAGATGATCGCCGCCGAACTGACCGCCTGAACCGGCCGGGGCCGCGCGAACGGCAGCTGTGCGCCAGGATGCGACGGTGTCCCGGACCCACATCGTCTACGCCCACCCGAGCCCGGCCGGCTTCACCCACGAGGTGCTCGACGCTTTCCGCCGTGACCTCCCCGGTCCGAGCTCGGTCTCCGACCTGTACGCCATGGGCTTCCGCAGCGAACTGACGCTCGACGAATACGAGGCTCGCATCCCACCCCCGGCCGACGTCCTGGCCGAGCAGTCCAAGCTGAACGCCGCCGACGTGTGGGCCTTCATCTACCCGGTCTGGTGGGCCGACTGCCCCGCCGTGCTGAAGGGCTGGTTCGATCGGGTGTGGAGCGTGGGCTTCGCCTACAAGCCGATGACGGTGCGGCCGGCGCGGCGGGCTCTGGTTCTGTGCACGGCGGGGTACAGCGTGGCCGAGCTGGAGGCGTCGGGCTGCTACACGGCGATGCGCACCGTCATGCTGACCGACCGGATCGGCGCGCGGGCCACTTCCGCGGAGTTCCACGTGCTGGGCGGCCGGGCGAGCGACTCCGATGGGTGGGAGGTCACCAAGGCGGCCCACTTGCGCCGGGTGGCCTCGCTGGCCCGCTCCGTCTGAAAGGCGGAAAGCAGTCAGGGCCGGTTCCCGAAGGAACCGGCCCTGACGTGCACCAACACGTGGTCGGGGTGGCCGGATTTGAACCGACGGCCTCTTCGTCCCGAACGAAGCGCGCTACCAAGCTGCGCCACACCCCGCGGCGTGCTCAGAAATAGTATCCGACTCTGCCGCTACCGCGAAATCGGCATCCCCCTCTTTGTGAAAGTACAGGTCAGAGGCCCGATGACCTCGGGCTCGGCCGGAGCGGGGGCGAACCAGGGGAGCGCGAACATGACATTGCTCCGTTGATCCGCGTGCGGGCTACGCTGGGACCTGACGTTGACGTCAGAGGCGAGAGTTGCGAC
>CAKUMG010001211.1 GCA_934667465.1 uncultured Actinoplanes sp.
GATCTATGGCCTTAGCGCGTGGCGCCCGGCTTCCAGAGAATGTCGCCGCCCGCCGACTTGGCGACCAGCCGCGCCATCACGAACAGATGGTCCGACAGCCGATTGAGATAGGTAAGCGCCAGCGGATTGAGCGGCGTCCCCGCTCCCGCACCGACGGCCATCCGCTCCGCCCGCCGCGCGACCGCCCGGGCGTGGTGGATATAGGCCGATCCCTCGCCGCCGCCGGGCAGGACGTCGTCGTCGGCTACGCGGGCAACAAGACGGCCGCGGACGAGGTCGTCGCCGAGATCACCGCCGCGGGCGGGCGCGCCGTCGCGTCCCGGGCCGACATCGCCGACGAGCACGCGGTCGCGGAGATGTTCGACCTGGCCGAGCGCACCTACGGCGGCGTGGACGTCGTCGTCAACGCGGCGGGCCGGATGTATCTGTCGCCGATCGCCGACCTGGACCTCGACGCCCTGGACACCCTGCACCGCACGAACATCCGCGGCACGTTCGTCGTGACCCGCGAGGCCGCCCGCCGGGTCCGAAGCGGCGGCGCGATCGTCACGTTCTCCACCTCGATCGTCGGCCTGCAGTTCCCGGCCTACGGCGCCTACGCCGCCAGTAAGGGCGCGGTCGAGGCGACGACCCTGATCCTCGCGCGCGAGCTCCGCGGCCGCGACATCACCGTCAACACCGTCGCCCCCGGCCCGACCGCCACCGAGCTCTTCCTCGACGGCAAGGACGAGGAGACCATCGACCGCCTCGCCAAGCAGCCGCCCCTCGAGCGCCTCGGGACCCCGGAGGACATCGCCCAGGCGGTCGCCTTCCTCGTCGGTCCCTCAGGCCGCTGGATCAACGGCCAGATCCTCCGCGCCAACGGCGGCATCGTCTGACCCCTCCCACCCTTCCGGGGACCTCGCCGCGGGCGCGGCTGGAGGACGATGGGACCGAGGGTCGGGGGCGCGGCCGCGGGCGAGGTCACGGGAGCGGGCATGGATCGGGTCGACGTGTTGGTCATCACCGCGCTCGAGGCGGAGTTCGAGGCCGCGAAGCAGGGGATCCCCGAGTGGGAGTCGTGCGACCCCGGCGGCCCGTTCCCGTACCTGCGCGGCGAGCGGCGGCGCCCGGACGACAGCCGGCTGTCCGTCGCCCTGGCCCGGCCCGTCCGGATGAGCGGCCGCCACGCGGGCCCGATCGCCGCCGCGCTGTCCGAGCGGCTCCGGCCCGGCTGCCTGGCGATGTCCGGCGTGTGCGCGGGGAACCCGGCACACGTGGCACTGGGCGACGTCGTCGTGGCCGAGATGACGTACGAGTACGACGAGGGCAAGCTGACCGCGGACGGGTTCCTGGGCGACCTCCGCCCGTACTCGCTCGACGACCGGTGGGTGCGGGCCGCGCAGGACTTCGATCCCGCCGCGCTGCCCGGCTACGGGCCGGCGAGCGAGGAGGAGGCCACCGCCTGGCTGCTCGAGCGGCTCTATCTCGGGGAGGAACCGACGAGCCACCCGGCCTTCGGGCGCTATCTGCCGCGCGGAGCCTGGCGGCCCCGGACGGCGGCGCTCGAGTCCGCGGGCCTGATCACCCGGGCCGACCCGGGCTGGACGCTGACCGGCGCCGGGCGCTCGCACGCGGCGCGCCTGCGCTACGACGACGTGCACGGCCCCGAGCGCCTGCCGTTCGCCGTGACCGTGGCGCCGATGGCCAGCGGCAGCTTCGTGGCCAAGGCGGGGGACTCCTGGGACCGGCTCCGCGCCTCGGGGGTGCGGTCGGTCGCCGCCCTGGACATGGAGGCCGCGACCATCGCCACCGTGGCCGCCACGCAGCGGGTGCCGCACTGGCTGGTGGTCAAGGGCGTCACGGACCACGCGGATCCCCGCAAGGACGACCGCTACCAGCGCTTCGCCGCCCGAGTCTCCGCCGAAGTCCTCTACGCCCTCCTCGACCGCCTCCCCACCCCGCCCGACGACAACGCCGCGCGCGAGGACAGTGCCGCCCGCGCCTCGGGCGAGAACGACCCCGCGGCGTACGGCGTGACCCTGCACGACGCGCGCGGCGTGCAGATCGGGCCGAACAACATCCAGCACAACACGTTCTGAGCCGCCGCCGCTCAGTCGTCCGAGGAGCGCAGCGTGCGGACCGCGCCGCCGAGCCCCTGCGGTGGCTTCTGGCGGCGCCGGGCGCCCGCGGCCGGGTCGTCGGACAGCTCCTTGAGCAGCGCCACGTCATCCGCGCCGCTGCTTTTCATGGCGAAGTCCGTCTGCGTGCACAGGCGCACCGCCTCCTCAAGCTGGCGGCCGGTGAATTTTCGCGCCGAGCGCAGGAGGCTTCCCGCGATGGAATCATACGGCACGCCGAGCATCTCGCGCAGCTCGCTCGTGCCGATACCGGCGCGGCGCGCAAGGCGGGCGGCGTAGAGCCGG
>CAKUMG010001212.1 GCA_934667465.1 uncultured Actinoplanes sp.
TCCTGGCGCTGCTCGCGGCCGCGGCGCTCGCGCTGCCGTGGACCGGCCGCCGCCGCACCTCCCGCCCGGCGTCCACTCCGGACGCCCGGCCCGCCGACGTGACGGTGGGCCCGGGCGACGACCCCCTCGCGGCCTACGCCGAGGCGACCTCGGCAGAGCGGGAGCGGTCCGGTGCTCTTCGGTAAGTTGCGCATCCTGGGCAAGCTGACCCTGCTCGCGCTCGTGCCGCTGCTCGGCGTGGTGGCGCTCGCCGTGCCGATCGTCGTCAACCGCGTCGACGCGGCCCGCGACGCCCAGCGCACCTCCGACACCGTCCAGCTCGCCGCCCGGGTCGGCTCGGCGGTCCAGGAGTTGCAGGAGGAGCGCCTGCTCTCGGCGGCCTACCTGTTCGGCCTGATCGAGCGCCCCGAGCTGGTGGTGCAGAGCGCCCGGGCGACCGACCGGATCGCCGGGCTGCGCGACCAGGCGCTCTCCCCCGAGCTGGCCCGCGCGATCGACGGTGCCGCCGCTCTCGACCGGACCCGGGCGGCCGTGCTCGACCGCACCGGCCGGCCGGACGCGGTCGTGGCCGACTTCACCGCCGTCGTCACACCGATCATCGACGGTCTCGGGCTGGCCCGCGGCGCCGACCTCACCACGTCGGCGGGACGCCAGATGTACGCGCTGGAGCAGGCCCTGCGCAGCGACGACCTGATCAGCCAGGCCGCGAGCCACCTCACCGGCGCGGTGGTGACCCGCAACAGCGGCCTCGTCGGGCTCTTCTCCTCGACCCTGGTCCAGCTCCAACTGATCATCACCAACGCGGAGCCATACTTCACCGAGGACCAGTACAAGCTCTATCTCGGGGCGCAGCAGGCGTTCGCCGCCCGGGTCGGCACCGGCTTCTTCACCCAGGCGGTCACGGATCCGCAGGCCGCGGTCCGGTTGCTCGACATCACGACGCTGTTCCCGTCGCTGCGGTCGGCCATCGTGCTCGGCGGCTTCGTGGAGAAGCGGGTCGCCGCCGACGTGGACGCGGCCGTGACCGGCAACCGCGACTCGGCGCTGCGCACCGCGGCCCTGGTCGGCGGGGGCGCGCTGCTGCTGCTCGTCGTGGTGGTCGTGCTGTCGCTGCTGATGGCCCGCGCGGTGGCCCGGCCGCTGCGCCGGCTGACCCGCTCGGCGGAGCGGATCGCCGGGGCGGCCGAGGCCGAGCTGGAACGCGTCGCCGACGACGACGCGGACGCCGCCCGCCCGATCCGGCTGGACCCGGTCGACGTGGCCGCCCGCGACGAGATCGGCGACCTGGCCCGGGCGTTCGACCGGGTGCAGACCACTGCCGTCCTGCTGGTCGAACGGCAGGTCGCGGGCCGGCGCAACGTCGCCCAGATGTTCGGCCACGTCGGCCGCCGCACGCAGAACCTGGTCGGCCGCCAGCTGGCCCTGATCGACACCCTCGAGCGCCGCGAGACCGACACCGACCGGCTGCGCGAGCTCTACCGGCTCGACCACATGTCCAGCCGCCTGCGGCGCAACGCCAGCTCGCTGGTCGTGCTCTCCGGCGGCGCCGGCGCGAACGACCACGTGGCGCCGCTGCCGCTCTCCGACGTGGTGCGCCTCGCGCTCGGCGAGATCGAGGACTACACCCGGGTCGACGTCGAGGTGGGCGAGGAGATCATCGTCGTGCCCGCCGTCCTGGCCGACCTGACCCTGCTGCTCGCGGAGCTGATGGAGAACGCGACCTCCTTCTCCCCGCCGCACACCCGGGTCACTGTCACCGCGGCCGGGGACGACGACGGCGTCCGGCTCGCGATCGTCGACCAGGGTCTCGGGCTGTCCGCGGAGCGGGTCGCGGAGGAAAATGCCCGGCTGACCCGGCGCGAGCGCCTCGACCTGGCACCGTCCGAGGTGCTGGGCCTGTTCGTCGTCGGCCGGCTGGCCCGCCGGCACGGCATCGGGGTGACCCTGGCGGACACCGACGGCGGCGGGCTCACCGCCGAGGTGCACCTGCGGACGGCCCACCTGGTCGCCCCGCTGCACGCGACCGTGACGAGCCGGCACAGCGAGTTCTCACCCCTGACCGCCGGAGGATCGATGCGCTCCGTCCCCGGAAGCGCCCAGCCGTTCGACGCCTCCGTGCTGACCCGGGCCACGGAGGCGCTGGAGGCGACCCACCCGTGGAACGCGTTCGCGCTCCGCAGCCACCTGCCCGCGCTGGACGCCGTGCCGGTGGCGGGCCGTTTCCCGGCGGCGCTGCCCGAACTGCCGGCCGCCGGGGGCACGCGCCCGATGATCGAGGGACCGATCGTGATGTCGGTCCCCGCCGACGTCGTGCCCGCCCCGGCGTCCCCCGCTCCCGCCCTCCGGCGGCGGATCCCGGGCAGCCAGTTGCCGCCCGAGAGCGCCCTGCGCCTGGCCGCCCGGC
>CAKUMG010001213.1 GCA_934667465.1 uncultured Actinoplanes sp.
GATCGACGCCCTGCCGCCCGAGGAGCGGCGGATCGGCGTGGTGTTCCAGGACTACCTGCTGTTCCCGCACCTGTCCGCGCTGGAGAACGTCGCGTTCGGGCCGCGCTGCCGGGGCGTGTCGCGCTCGGACTCCCGGGCCCGGGCCGCCGCGCTGCTGGACCGGGTGGGCCTGGCCGAGCACGCGCGCAAGAAGCCGCGGCAGCTCTCGGGCGGGCAGGCCCAGCGGGTGGCGCTGGCCCGCGCGCTCGCAACCGAGCCCCGGCTGCTGCTGCTCGACGAGCCGCTGGCGGCGCTCGACGCGCGCACGAGGCTCGACACCCGCGCCCATCTCCGCAAGCATCTCGGCGCGCACCCCGGCCCGACAGTGCTCGTCACCCACGACCCGCTGGACGCCCTGATGCTCGCCGACCGGCTCGTCATCCTCGAACAGGGCCGGGTGGTGCAGACCGGCGACGCCGCCAGTGTGACGAGCCGCCCGCGCACCGACTACGTGGCCCGGCTGGTGGGGCTCAACCTCTACCGCGGGCAGGCCACCGGCCCGGCGGTCCGCGTCGCCCCGGACTTCACGCTGACCACGGCCGCCGGGCACACGGGCGAGGTGTTCGTGGCCTTCCCGCCGTCAGCGGTGGCCCTGCACCCCGTACAGCCGGAAGGAAGCCCTCGCAACACGTGGCGGGCGACCGTCACGGCGGTGGCCCGCCACGGGGACACCCTGCGCATAGAGCTCGCCGGCCCGATCGCGGTGGCCGCCGACGTGACCCCGGCCGCCGCCGTGCAGCTCGGCCTCGAACCGGGGCGCGAGGTGTGGGCGGCGCTCAAGGCCACGGAAGCGACCGCTTACCCTGCCGATCACTGAACCCGGTACTACCGTGGGGACGTGCAGGCTCTCGAACTCGCCGACTTCCGCGCCGCGGTCGCCCGGATGTATCTGACCGCCACCGGGCTGGCCGACTTCCGGGCCCAGCGCGACAAGCTCTTCGCCACCCACCCGCAGTCGGCGATCCCGCGGGGTGAGCCGTTCGATGGGCTCCCCTACTTCCCGGAGGCGCCGGAGTTCGTGGCCGAGGTTCCGCTGCGCCCGGCGGCCGGCAGCATCGACATCGACACGGGCGGCCCGGACGGCGTGTGCCACTACGACCGGGTCGGCATCCTCGACACCCCGTGGGGCGAGCTGTCGCTGTGGTGGCTGGCGGCCTACGGCGGCGGGCTGTTCCTGCCGGTGCGCGATGCGACCAGCGGGCCGGAGACCTACGGCGGCGGGCGCTACCTGACCGACACGGTCAAGGGGACGCACGGCCGCGGCCTCGAGATGCTCGCGCCGGACCGGGTGCGGCTCGACCTGAACTACCTCTACAACCCGAGCTGCGCCTACAACGACAACTGGCTCTGCCCGCTTGCGCCGCCGGAGAACACTGTCAGCGTGGCCCTGCGTGCGGGTGAGCTGAAGTATCACTGACGCCGTTCAGCAACTTCACAACAAAACACCGCATAGTAGGAAACCGCTTCGCCCCTGGAGGAATGATGGGTTCCCTGCTCTGGCTCGTGGACACGCTGCTGCTGATGGTGCAGCTGCTGCTCGTGGTGCGCGCGATCCTCGACTGGTCGGTGACGCTGGCCGGGCCGCCGCTGCCGGGCTCCTTCCGGGCCAAGGCGATCACCGCGGCGACGGCGGCGACCGAGCCGATCCTCGCGCCGGTGCGGCGGGTGGTGCCGCCGCTGCGTACCGGCGGGGTGAGCATCGATGTGGCGTTCCTCATCGTGTTCCTGGCGATCGTCGTGATCCGCGCCTTCATCTGACCCGCCCCGGAAATCGCTCGCTTCGGGCGGCCGATCCGCGCGAGCATCGACCCATGCTGATCCGGCCGTACGAGGACGGGGACTGGGCCGCCGTCGCCCGCATCCACGACGCCGCGCGCCTCGACGAGCTCCGGAGTTCGGTGGGGGCGGCGGCGTTCCTGTCCCTCGCCGAGACGTTCGAGGGCGAGGGACTCTTCGCCGGCCAGGTCCTCGTCGCCGAGTACGACGGCGAGGTGGCCGGCTTCATCGCCTTCGACCCCACCGAGATCACCTGGCTGTACGTGGATCCCTCCCGCTACCGGCACGGCGTGGGCCGCACCCTGCTGCGGCACGCGATCGCCGCCGCGGGCGGGGACCGCCTCGAGGTGACCGTGCTGGCAGGCAACGCGGCGGCGCTGGCCCTCTATCTGAGCGAGGGCTTCACGGTCACCGAGACCCGGACGGGACCCCTGGTCGGCAACGAGTCGTTCACCGCCACCGGGCACATCATGCACCGCCCCTGAGCACGATCAGCCGTTGCGGGCGGCCTCCGGCCCGGTGACGCGGCGCAGCAGGGGCAGCGTCGACGCGATCACCGCCAGCGCCGCCACCAGCCCCAGCAC
>CAKUMG010001214.1 GCA_934667465.1 uncultured Actinoplanes sp.
GCGGCGGCCGCCGCCGCGGAGTCCGCCGCCACGTTCCCGCCCGCCCCGGTGATCCCGGGCGACTCCCCCAGCACCGCCACCGGCTACCACCCGGGCCAGATCTGGTGGCTCGACCTGATCACCAGCGACCGCCCGGCCGCCCGGGGCACCGTGGTGACGCTCGGCGACTCGATCACCGACGGCTACGCGGCGACCGGCCCGCCCGGGCAGCGCTGGACCGACGTGCTCGCCGACCGCCTGGCCGCGCTCCCACCCGCGCGCCGGCTCGCCGTGGCCAACGCCGGCATCTCGGGCAACACCGTCAGCGTGCAGCCCAACCCGTACGACCCGACCGGCCAGTGCTGTGGCCCGCCCGCGCCGCAGCGGCTCGACCGCGACGTGCTGTCGGTGCCCGGCGTCCGGACCGTCTTCCTGCTCGAGGGCACCAACGACCTCGGCGGCGGCGAGAACGTCCCGCCCGCCTCCGCGCAGCAGGTCATCGACGCCATGCGGGGCATCGCCGCCCGGGTGCACGCCCGCGGCCTGCGCATCGTCGGCGCCACCGTGCTGCCGATGTGCCTGCCCGCCGGGAGCGCGCAGGAGCGGGCCCGGCTGGCCGTCAACGAGTGGATCGAGACCAGCGGCACGTTCGACGCGGTCGTGGACTTCGACGCGGTGCTGCGCGATCCGGCCGACCCCACGCAGATGGTCCCGGACCTGCGCGCCGACTGCTACCACCCGAACGCCGCCGGCGATGCCCTGCTCGGCGCCGCGATCCCGCTCTCCGTGCTGTAGGTCCCGGCCGGACCGCCACCGGGACGGGGGCCGGACGGCGATTTGTCGGGATCCGACACCGCGACCCCGGCCGGGCTGCCGCAGGTCAGCAGGGGGATCGGCATCGCACTCGGGTCGACCACCGCGCTCTCCGCGATCCTGTTCTACTTCGGCTGGTCGCGGGCGTACTACTTCTACGACTACTTCGGGGTCGACTCGTCGCTGCTCGGGCTCACCACCCGGGACTACCTGCAGCTCAGCGTCGACGGGTTGTTCGTGCCGCTGACCGTCGCGGCCGCGATCGCCCTGGCCGCCCTCTGGGCCTGGCCGGTGCTGCGGCGGGCGGCGAGCGCCCGGTGGTCCCGGCTCGCCGGTGCCGTGGCCGGGGTCCTGCTGCTGCTCAACGGCCTGTCCGCGATCGTGGTCCGGACCCCGGCCAACCGGCTCCTGGTGGCCGCCCCGATCTGCCTGGCCGCCGGTGCCGGGCTCCTGGTCTCCGCGCTGCGCGCCGCCCGGAGGCCGGCCGTCGTGGGCAGGGCGGTGACCGAGTGGTCGGTGCTCCTGGTGCTGGTGGGCGTCAGCCTGTTCTGGGCGGCCAACGACTACTCGGCCGCCGTCGGGCGGTCCCGGGCCCGGGAGATGGCCGCGCAGCTGCCCGCGTTCCCGGATGCGACGCTGTTCAGCGAGAAGAGCCTCTCCCTGCGCAACCCCGGCGTCCGGGAGGTCCGGTGCGCGGACGAGGAGGCCGCCTTCGCGTTCCGCTACGACGGGCTGAAGCTGATCCTGCAGTCCGGCGACGTGTACCTGCTGCTGCCCGGGGCGTGGACCGCCACGACCGGCACCGCCGTGGTGCTGCCGCGCACGGACACCACCCGGCTGGAGTTCCGCCCGTCCGGCGCCGCCCCCGTGCCGCCGGCGGCGACCTGCTGACCCGCCGGCGCGGGCGAGACGGCGAAACCGCGGGTGACTCGACAAAACCGGGTGTCGTGAAGCGGACCCGGCGGCACCGCTCCCACGTGCAACGATGGCGCAGGTGGGGCGGGTGATTCTCGAACGGGAGCACGAGATCGCGGAGCTGGCCGCCGCCGCGCAGGAGGCCGCCGCCGGGAGCGGGTCGGTGGTGCTCGTCAGCGGCGAGGCCGGGATCGGCAAGTCCGTGCTGGCCGAGGCGATCCGGCCGGTGCTGCCCGCCGAGGGGCGGCTGCTCGTCGGCTACTGCGACGACCTGGCCACCCGGCGGACGCTCGGCCCGATCCGCGACCTGATCGGCAGCGTGGGGCCGGCGCTCACCGGGGCGCTGGCCGAGGGGCGCGACCGCAACCAGCTGCTCGAGGCGCTGCGGGCCGAGCTGAGCTGGGCGCGGCAGCCGACGGTGCTGGTGATCGAGGACGTGCACTGGGCCGACCAGGCCACCCTCGACGTGCTGCACTACCTGGCCCGGCGGGTCGCGCAGCTGCCGCTGGTGCTCGTGCTGACCTACCGGGACGACGAGATCGGGCGGGAGCACCCGCTGCGGGACCTGCTGGGGCTGGTGTCACGCACGGATCGCGTACGGCGGCTGCCCCTGGCCCGGCTCTCGCCGGAGGCCGTCCGGCGGCTGAGCGACGGCACCACCCTCGACTCCCGGGTCGTCTACGAGCTGACC
>CAKUMG010001215.1 GCA_934667465.1 uncultured Actinoplanes sp.
GAGATGACCGTCTTGCTGCGCGTCCGGGTGAGCTCCGCGGCGAGCGCCCGCAGGATCTGCGCCTGCGACGCGGGGCCGGCGTGCGCGCCCTCCTGGCGGCCGCCCGTCGGGTTGCCGTCAGCGCCGAGCCGCGTACCCCAGTAGTTGGTGTTGGGTTCGTTGAGCGGGTCGATCGTGTCGACCTCGATGCCGTGCGCCTTCTCCAGCTCGCGCGTCACCCGGGTCAGGTAGGTCGCGAAGTCGTCCACGGTGTCCGCGCGGATCTGGTCCTGGCTCGCGTCGAAGCCGCCGGAGACGTAGCCGCTGACGGTCTGGAACCACGGCGGCGAGTTGCTGAACGTCTCCCAGTGGGTGACGTCCTTCTTGATCCGGTCCACCCACCAGCGCTGGGTCGCGTCGGCCTCGAGGTTCCAGTGCTCCGGGTTCGCCGGGTCCCACCAGTCCTTGTCGGCGCGCGTGGTGCCCGCCGGGGCCTGCCACCAGCCCTCGACCGCGCCGCCCGCGCGCAGATAGTCCGGCACGTCGGGGGCGTTGCCGCCGCCGATGTTGTAGCGGGCGATGTTGAGGTTGAGGCCCTGGTCGCCGAAGACGAGCTGGGCGAGCTTCTCGCGCACCTCGGCGGGGTAGTCGCCGGTCGCGTTGGCGAACCAGACGAGGCTCGTACCCCAGCCCTCGAACGCCTGCCCCTGGTAGGAGGGGTCGGGGCGGACGGTCACGACCGGGGTGGTGTCCCCGGCCGGTGCCGGCGCGGCGGCCGCGGGCCCGGCTGCCGCGGCCGATCCCAGGCCGACGACGGCCGCTATGACGCCGGACGCCACCCGGCGCCGGGTGCGGTGAGGTCTCATGGACGATCCCTTCGTTGCGGCCGTGTTGCGGCCGACACGGAGCGTTCATGTTAACGCGAACATCGAGTCATTTAAAGATCCACTTTGGGTACGGCGGTCGGCTCGGGGCTGCCGAGGCGGAGGGCCCGGTCCGCCAGGGCGGCCTCCTCGTCGTCGTGGCTGGCGATGATCACGGCCGCGCCGGCGTGCACCCGCTCGAGGAGCAGGTCGTGGACGCGGCGGCGGGTGCGGGCGTCGAGGGCGGCGGTGGGCTCGTCGAGGATGTAGACGTCGGCCTCCTGGGCGAAGGCCTGTGCGAGCAGCGTGCGCTGGCGCTGGCCGCCGGACAGCTCGCGCAGCCGCCGGTGGGCGAGGTGGGCGATCTCCAGCCGCTCCATGACGGCCGGCACCGCGGCCCGGTCCTGCCGGGTGAGGCGGCGCAGCCAGCGTCCCGGGGTGAAGCGCCCGATGCGGACGCACTCGGCGACGGTGAGCGGGAGCGCGTCGATGTCGCTGGTGCGCTGGGGCAGCAGGGCGATGCGGGTCCCCGGGGCGCGGTGGACGTGCCCGGCGGTCGGCTGCCCGACCCCGGCGAGCAGGTGCAGCAGGGTGCTCTTGCCGGAGCCGTTCGGGCCGGTCACCGCCAGCATCGACGCCGGGGTGGCATGCAGGGTCACGTCCCGCAGCACGGGCGTCCCGGCGTAGCCGAATCCCAGGTTCTCGGCGGACAGCGGCGCGGTGCTCACGGCGTACCCCAAGTGGTAATGATTTTCATGTCGAGTATGTTAGACCAGGTGTTCTCCTCCCTGGCCGAGCCCTTCACCGTGTCCTTCGTCCTGCGCGCCCTGCTCGGCGGCGTGCTGCTGGCCGCGGTGTGTGCCCTGGTCGGCGTGTGGGTGATCGCCCGCGGGATGACCTTCCTCGGCGAGGCGATGAGCCACGGCATGCTGCCCGGCGTCGCGGTCGCGTCGATCCTGGGCGGCAACCTCGTCGCCGGTGCCGCGATCAGTGCCCTGGCCATGGCGGCCGGGGTCAACGCGTTGCGCGAAAGCCGCGAGTTCGGCCGGGACACCAGCATCGGGCTGCTGTTCGTCGGGATGCTGTCGGTCGGCGTGATCGTCGTCTCGCACTCCCGGTCGTTCGCGACCGACCTGACCGCGTTCCTGTTCGGCGACGTGCTGGCCATCGACCGGGGCGACCTCGTGCTGCTCGCCGGGGCGGGAGTCGTGGTGGCGGCGGTCGCGGCCGCGTTCCACCGGCCGTTCCTCGCGCTGACGTTCGACCCGCGCAAGGCCCGCACGCTGGGCCTGCGCCCCGGCCTCGCCAACGCCGTGATGATGATCCTGCTGACCGTGACGATGGCCGTCGCGTTCAGCGTCGTCGGGACCCTGCTGGCCTTCGGCATGCTGATCGCCCCGTCGGCGGCGGCGATGCTGGTGGCCCGGCGGGTGCCCGCGGTGATGCTGACCAGCTTCGCCCTCGGCTCCGTCGCCACGGTGGCCGGCCTGTGGATCTCCTGGTTCGGCGGGACCGCCGCCAGCGCCACGATCGCCGCCGTCGCCGTGCTCCTGTTC
>CAKUMG010001216.1 GCA_934667465.1 uncultured Actinoplanes sp.
GCTCCCGGCCGGGCTTTTCGCGGCTATAGCCCAACCGTACGATAGCGAAACTGGATCAGGCACGTCGCTGAAGCCAAAGCGGATACGTACTCGACCTGCTTCCCCGAACCCGAACTCGCTACAGGCCCGCCTTCTGGAAGTGCAGGCGGTGTCCTGTCACGAGGTCGATCAGGATCAGTTCGGATCCTGACCAGTACGCTGACGCTGCTGGCGAAGGATGCGTCTCGGGTACTGCCTGAGCATCGCTGCGACGGGGCGAATCAGGCTTGCCGGAGCCGAGTTGTCCGATCTGCGTAACAGCGAAGGTCGTGTCCATCGTGACAGTCTTGCCTTCCTGAAGCTGTCCACGATGTAGGTGCAAGGTCAGCGCGTATGAAGAGTCGGAACTAATCATCAAGATTCCCCCCAAGATATCTGACCGTCGGCGTACACCATCGACCATCTCGTCGCGATACGTAGCGGGGAGCGGTAAGCCATCAACCTTTGAGAGCATCCAAGCTCCGGGGGCGGCAGGTCTTCCCGGCTCCGGCTTCTTGATCCTGACCTGGAACCCTATCGCAAGTTGAAAGGTGCTGAAATCCATCTCACGCGGCCACCCGGCGGGCAACGCTGTCACGCTAGCTGGGAGCGTCCAGTCGACGCCATCGAACAGCCGCCGACGCCAGGATGCCTCGGCGTGCAGTCCTCTTAAACGTGAAAATGCTATCCCGCCTATCAAGCCATACTCAAAGGTCTGGCCTTTGATGTTGTAGCGGCGGTTCTGATCGTCATACGCCTGCGCGTTCCAGATGTCCGCGATGCCGAACGTCAAGCCGACGTAGGGCTGGATGTTGCCGCGTTCTTGCACGGCATAGGCAGAAAGAGTGGGAAAGGATCGAACTGCCCCGCGAAGGTCAAGAGAGCTCTCCGTAGCTCCAATGCCACCCAGGTAACTAGCCCCGAGGCCTACCTCAATATGGGCTGCTGCGGGGTCACCCAAAGCATCGAAAAGTATCTCCGCGCCTGCACCGCACAGGTCCGCTCCCCAACAACTACGCCTCCCTCCGACGATCTGGTCGTGCGACGTCAGGTACGCACCCTGAAGCTGCGCCGAAACGGATTCCACATTGCTGAAAATTCCAGTTAGGAATCCAAGCTCTTGGGCAGCGCACGGCGATGACGTGGTTGCAAATACACAGGTGGCGAGCAGAACGCGACGCATAGATACCTCGCATTTCTAAGGGGAGACAAAAACTGAGAGAGCGCGCGGTTGGCCTGAACTCGGCCCCGTTCGGCGCTTATAGATGTATTGTGCGTACTATGAGGCAACGCAAGTTCGTTGTTTCGGGAGAGCGTGTGATGCAGTGGAAGCCCCGGGTGCGTCCGCTGCGACAGCGATTTGCATTCGCGATACCTACGAGTACTGGAGCAATGGGAGCGTTCGCGTTAGATTGATGCCGCCATTGTACTTACTCTCGCCTGTCCGGGCCCCGCGGGCGCCATCCGCCTGGCGCTGACGCTCGGACGGGGACCGCTTCACCGTCGCCGCAGTGCTTCTCCGGATCGGGCCGGGGAGAGGGGTCGCTCCTCCCGCTCCGAAACCCCAAAGGCCGTCCATCCGTTCAGTCCGAAGAGGCCGCCCGCGCCGCAAGTCGCGGCGCAGCCAAGGCTTTGCTCCGGACCACACGCCGATCGAGCGCCCGTGAACGAATTCCTGCAGACCGCCCTCACCCTGCCGACCGTCGTGTACAGCGTGCTGCTGTGCGTGTGCGCGCTCTACTGGCTGCTCGCGGCCACGGGGCTGGCCACGGGCGACGGGGTGGACGCGCTGGGGCATGGACACGGACACGGCCACGCGCATGATGCCGGCGACGCCGCCGCGATGCTCTCCTGGCTGGGGCTGGGCGGCGTGCCCCTGACGGTGGTCGCCACCACGTTCGTCTTCCTGGCTTGGCTGGGCACCTACTTCGTGCAGCTGCTCGTCCTGGGCGGGCTGCCAGAGGACACGCGGACCCTGGCCGGCATCGGGACGGCGGCGGGGATGCTCGTCCCCGCCGTGGCCGCCACGTCGCTCGTGCTGCGCCCCGTGGCGCGGACGCTGGCGAAGCTGGAGCCGGCCAACGCCGCCTCGCTGCTGGGGCGGTCGGGCGTGATCGTGACCCCCACGCTCACGACGGACTACGGGCAGGCGGCGTTCGACGACGGCGGCGCCGGGCTCATCCTGCAGGTTCGCTACGACGAGGCCACCCCGCTGCAGCGCGGCGACCGCATCGTGCTCATCGAGTACCTGGAAGCGCAGAACGCCTGGCGCGTGGTCTCGGAGCAGCAGTTTCTCAGCCGGTAATCAATCCAACCCCCCAACGAGGTACCGATGGACACGTCCATTCTCATGCCGTTCGCGATCGGCGCAGGCATCCTG
>CAKUMG010001217.1 GCA_934667465.1 uncultured Actinoplanes sp.
GGGTGACGCCTTCCAGATGCGCGACGACGTCATCGGCGCGTTCGGCGACACCGAGGTCACCGGCAAGCCCGCCGGCGACGACCTGCGCGAGGGCAAGCCGACGGCGCTGCTCGCCCGTGCCGTCGCACTGGCCGAGCCCGCCGAGCTCGACGTGCTCGCCCGGGTCGGCGCCCCCCACCTCGGCGACGACGAGGTCGCCGTACCCTCCTGGAAGCGCACCTGATCGGGGGCCAACCAGCCGAGCGCGGCGGTCAGCGCGTCCGGCACCAGCATCATCTTCTGCGTGTGCGGGAAGTACTGCGGGCTGTTGGTGGCCAGCAGGTTCGTCGCCGCCTGCGGGCCGACCGAGAGCCGCAGCGCCGACTCGACCCGCGCCCGGTCCTCGAGCAGCTGTGACCGCCGCCCCTCGGGCGTCCGCAGGTCGTGCGCGGACGCACCGTCCTTCGACCCGTAGTCGATCATCGGTGTGCCCGGCACCTGGTACGGCCGCAGCTCGGGCCGCCCGAACACGTCGACGTAGATGCCCTCAGCGGCGACCTTGGCGGCCAGCTGCGGGTCCGCCCGGTGAATGCCCGACAACAGATCGCTCGGCAGGTGCACGATCTGACCGGCATATTCGGGCATCCGCGGCACGCTGGTCCGCGCGGCCTCGGCGCCGGCATTGAGTTCCCGCAGCTTCGCCGCGACCTCACTGTCGGGCAGCGCCTGCAACGTCTGCCGATCGGCGAGCTGGATCCGGTAATCGATCTGCCTGAAGTGTTCGGTATCGGTGGTCCACCGGTAGTTGACCATGTGATCGACGTACGCCGACGTGATCGCGGGCGTCCCGATCCGCCGCAGCTCCACGTGCACGTCCGGGGTGAGCAGCCCCCAGCGGGCCCGCGACGCCGGATCCACCGACCGCAGCCCGAGCTGCTCGGCCAGCGCATCCACCTCGGCCCGGATCGCCACCCGCCCGGCCAGGGTCGCCCCGGCGTACTGGCCGGTCAGCACGCGGAGCTCGGCCAGCCGCGCCTGGTCCCGGGGCGTGAGCCCGGCGGCGGGGTCGAGGTGCCCGCCCGGCCCGCCGCCCAGCGGCCCCACGGCCACGGTCACCTGCGTCGAGTGCAGCGCGGCCAACTGGGCGATCTCGTGCGCGAGCGCCCGCGGCACCGCGCCCTCGGCCGCCCGATCCGAAACGGTCACCGTGTAGTTGCCGTCGTTGTCGCGCGTCGCGGTGGAGACGACCTCGTTGCTCAGCGGACCGGTGCGCACGCGGACCCGTACGGGATCGGCGTTGAGCGGTTTGACCTCGTAGTAGTCCCGGTTGAGCTCGGTGATCGACGCGACGTACGCCGCCCGCGCGAGCCCCGGCATCGCCGCCCGGCTCACGTCGAGCACGGCCGCCTGATCCGGTGCGGGCCGCCCATGCCCCTGGTAGTCGGACCCCGGCACGACCGAGGCGGGCGCGCCGACCGGCGCTAGCTCACCTCCGGCCAGACTTGCCGACCCGTGATCCGCCCCTCCCTGCGCGCCTCCGAGTACATCCTGGTCAGCATGCGCGACGACAGGCTGGGATGCATCGTCGCCGTCCCGTCCCGGTCCACGATCAGACGCGCCCGGCCCAGTGTCCGGTTGTGCGCCCGGTCCTCCTCCGTCGACTCCATCGCCACTATCCACCCGAACTCGAACGGGTGCAGCGTCAGCGCCCGCCGGCTGCCCAGCAGCCGGGTCGCCAGAGCCAGTGCTTCTTCCTCCGTCAAGAGATCCCCCGTCCGGGACTGTGAGCGATCGGAACGAGTGTGTATCGGCCGCGTAATCCGGCACCGGCTTGGTCGAGGTGACGCCGTTCTGCGGATCCCACCAGACCGGCCGGTCGCTACCGAGCGGGAAGACCAGGACGAACACGTGCTCGTCACCTCGGACAACGGAGCCCGAGGCATCGACGAGCGGCGTCCCGGTCACGTTATCGGATTCGAGCCAGGCAACATGCACAAGTGCGGCAGACCCCGGCCCCGCAGCAAGGACACTGTCGTGCAATGCCCGGTACTGCGCCTCGACCGCCGCGGCACGAGCGGTCGGCTCCCCCGGCAAACCGGAGGGGAACGCGTCGAACTGCGCGCCGATCCAGCCTTCGGCTCGCGCAACCCCGTCGAGCTCACCAGAAGTGTCCGCACTACCGTCCGGATGCACATCCGGCCACCGGGGCAACGAGACCTGCGGATCGCCGAGGAACGAGGCAATCGCAGCGAGCGAGCAGTCGACGCAGTTGTTGTCACGACCCGGCTGCCACGGCCCGCCGTCGTTGATCAACCCACCGTACGGATGCGTCCGCGGATCGGCGCCGACCTCGAACGAGCCGTCGCCGAGTTCCAGGCTGAACTCAAGATCGTCCTGATAGGCCGGATCCTCCAGCG
>CAKUMG010001218.1 GCA_934667465.1 uncultured Actinoplanes sp.
ATTCCGGGCCGTGGCGGCGGCGCGTGCAGATGGTCTTCCAGGATTCGAGCAGCGCGCTCAACCCGCGCACGGACTACACGGAGTGGAAGCGGCTGCTCGGCAAGGCAGGGTTGCGGGACGGCAGGCTGCACGACGCACGTCACACCGCCGCTACCGTCCTCCTGGTCCTGGAGGTCGCCGAGCGTGCCGTCATGGGCATCATGGGCTGGTCGGACTCCGGCATGACGAAGCGGTACCAGCACCTCACCGCCCAGGTGCGCCGCGACGTTGCCGCGAAGGTCGGAGGGTTGCTCTGGCAGCCGCCCTCTGAGGTTTCCAGCGAGCCGGACGACGGCGCCGCCCGCTGGAGCGCTCACACAGATTAGGTGAGGTCAGGTGGAGGGGGTGGCCCTGTATTGGTAGGCCACCCTCATCATTCGTCAAAGCTGCTATCAGTCGCTGCTTCTGTTTCCAAAAATGCGCTCGGCTTCGATTTCCCAGCCGTCCTCCGCGCCAAATTGTCTCCGAAACTCTCGACGTGCCTGCTTGTTGTAGCGAATAGCTAAACGGCTCCGTAGCCAAGCTTGAATGTGATTCTTTAGTCCTGCGTCATTGTCGGATCCTGCGATCTTCAACTTTAGCCATCGTGCCATTGCTGTTAAATATAGAAGTTCCCTTAACTGGCGCGAGAGGCGCTGATCGGGGATCCAATCGACATCGCGAAATGGGCGGCCATATTTGTTACGCACCCAGCGCAAGCCGCTGCTATCTGTCAACTTAATAGTGGCTTGCATGCATTGCATGAGAGTTGCAGTATCAGGAGTTCGGCCGCCCCATCGCCACGGTGCCGGTGCGGAGAAAGTGAATTCACCCTCATGCATGCCGCTTCCCGCCACCTCTTGGGCGCGAAAAACTTTGCTGTCTCGGTTTTCGCCCAGGTCCAGGCCGAGCAACAAAACAGTGTCGTAGATGGAGTGCGGGCTTACATTCCTAAGGCGAAACTTGACGCCCGTCCAGCCGTCGGCACGACTGCCGACGGGTTCTAGTCCGACCGTAATGAGCCTGGCCTGAGCAGCCTCCGCTGCGTACTGGTCCTCGCGCCTGCGTTTTTGATCATGACGCCAGACCCAGAAAGTGACGACGACTGCGAGTGCAGTGAAGGCAGCGGCACCCAGAGTCGAGTAAGCCTCGATCAAGTCAGCGTAGTTAGGCGGCTCGGCGGCGGCAGCGTAGTACGACATCGTGACTCACTGTACGGAGTCTGCTCCAGTGCTGGGAGATTCATGAGCGCTCAGCCAAGTGGCGGGCAATGTCAGTGGACGCCCCCTGTGGTCTAGGCAACGACGCCGCTGGAGGTGCTAGCGCGGGTCAACTGAGACCAAAACTGAGACCACACAGAGAAACGCCCGGCCCCTCACTCGGAGGAGCCGGGCGTTTGCCCTGCTTGCTGGCGGTGGTGAAGGGATTTGAACCCTTGGAGGGCTTGCACCCTCACACGCTTTCGAGGCGTGCTCCTTAGGCCGCTCGGACACACCACCGGGAAGTACGTTACCCGACGCCCCAGCCCCCGCGCGCGCGGGTTGCCCCTTCTCGCACCGTGATCACTTCAGCACCATGGGCAACGTGGCGGAGGGGGTGAAGTGCCAGGTCACACCGCACGCCTGGCAGGATCAGCGGTCATGAGTGTGCATATCGGCGCGCAGCCGGGCGACATCGCCGAGCGGGTTCTCCTTCCCGGGGACCCGATGCGGGCGAAGTGGATCGCCGAGACGTTCCTGACCGATCCCGTCTGCTACACGCAGGTTCGCGGGATGCTGGGCTTTACCGGGACGTGGCAGGGTGAGCGGGTCTCCGTGCAGGGTTCGGGGATGGGCATGCCGTCCGCCTCGATCTACACGCACGAGCTGATCAACGAGTACGGCGTGAAGTCCGTGATCCGGATCGGGTCGTGCGGGGCGCTGGCCGACGACCTGGGGCTCGGCGACGTGATCGCCGCGAACGGGTCGGCCACCGACTCGAACATGAACCGGGTGCGGTTCGACGGCCTGATCGACTACGCGCCGGTCGCCGACTTCGGGCTGCTGCGGACGGCCGTGGACGTGGCCGAGCGGCGCGGGGTCGCCATGCGGGTGGGTCCCGTCTTCGCGGCGGACGCGTTCTACACGGACCGGCCCGACCTGAACGACACGCTCGCCGACTACGGCGTGCTCGCGGTCGAGATGGAGTCGGCGGCCATCTACACGATCGCGGCCCGCTACCGGGCGAAGGCGCTGACCATCCTGACCGTCAGCGACCACATCAAGACCGGCGAGAAGATGGACTCGGCTCAGCGCGAGCAGGGCTTCTCCGACATGGTGCAGATCGGCCTGGACACGGCAATCGCCTGACGTGTACGCCCGGCCGGCCGCACCCGCTG
>CAKUMG010001219.1 GCA_934667465.1 uncultured Actinoplanes sp.
GTGCTCGCGCTGACCCGGGCCCGGCTGCGCCCGGCGAAGGCGCTGACGTTCTGGCGGGCGGTGCCCCCGGTGGCGAAGGAGCTCGCCGCCGCGCCCGGGCTGCTGGCCCGGTTCGGTGTCGGCGAGGCACCGATCGGCTGGCAGGGCACTGTCAGTCTGTGGCGCGACACGGCGGACCTGACCGCGTTCGCGTACCGTCAGCCGGAGCACCGTGCGGTGATCGCGCGGACACCGGCCGCGCGCTGGTACGCCGAGGATCTGTTCGCCCGCTTCGCGGTGCGCGACGTCCACGGCGACCGGGCCGTGCTGGGCTGGCGGGAGGGAGAGCGATGAGGCTCGTCGGATGGCAACCGGACGACATGCTCCGGCGGCTGGACGACGTGGTGAGCGTGTACGGCGAGGCGATGGGCTACCGCGCCGAGCTGCTGCAGACCCGCCGCGGCTACATCGGCGCCCACGTGCGCCGCGCCGGCTTCCGGGCGGTGGCGACGCTGACCGACGAGGGGCAGCTGGCCGGCTTCGGCTACGGCTACACGTCCGGGCCCGGCCAGTGGTGGCACGACCAGGTCCGCTCGGCGCTCGGCGAGGACGCCCGCAAGCGCTGGCTCGCCGACTGCTTCGAGGTCGTCGAGCTGCACGTCCGCCCGGCCGCGCAGGGTCACGGCATCGGCGCCCGGCAGCTGCACTCGCTGCTGACCACCGCCGCCGGATCGACAGTGCTGTTGTCCACCCCCGAGGCCGACGAGCAGCAGTCCCGGGCCTGGCGGCTCTACCGCCGGTTCGGCTTCTCCGACGTGCTGCGCCGCTTCCACTTCCCCGGGGACGAGCGCGCGTTCGCCATCCTCGGCCGCACCCTGCCCGAGTCCGAGCCCGCCGGGGCCGAGGACACGTCCGGAATAGTCGGCAACTGACTTGACATCTGTTCCCCCCGCCGGCCGCACAGCGGTCTGGTCCCTGTTCGGCGCGCTCGTCCTGGTCCAGATCTGCTTCCCCCTCACCAGCGGTGACGTCCGGGCCGGCTTCACGGTCACGACCGTCGTGCTGGGCTACGTCCTGTCCGTCACGCACGCCGCCCTCACCCGCGGCGCGCGGGCGGCCGCCGCCCTGGTCGCCACCGCGACGCTCGGCGGCTTCGCGGTGGAGGCGCTCGGCGTCGCCACCGGCTTCCCCTTCGGCACGTACGACTACTCGGGCGAGCTCGGCCCGAAGGTGGCCGGCGTGCCGCTGATCATCCCGCTGGCCTGGACCTGGATGGCGTGGCCCGCGTGGCTCGCCGCCTGCCGGGTGTTCCGCGCGTGGCCCGCGCGGGTCGCGCTCGCCGCCGTGGGGCTCGCCGCCTGGGACCTGTTCCTCGACCCGCAGATGGTCGCCGAGGGTTACTGGATCTGGGACTCCCCCACGCCCGCGCTGCCCGGCGTGCCGGGCATCCCGGTCGGCAACTACCTGGGCTGGCTCGGCTTCGCGGTGGTGCTGATGGCGGCGCTGCGGGTCGCGGCGGGCCCGTCGGCGGCGGTCCGCGGCTGGGACGCCCCGATGCTGGCGCTGTGGCTGTGGACGTACGCTTCGTCGGTGCTCGCCCACGCGGTGTTCCTGGGTCTGCCCTGGTCGGCGGTCTGGGGCGGGGTGGTCATGGGCGCCGCGGTGCTGCCGCTGGTGATCGTGCTCCGCCGCTCGCGCGCATGATCGCGGCCGCGCTGCTGCCGTGGGTGGCGCTCGCCGGGCACACGCTCGTCAACGCCGCGCTGCTGCGCCGCCCCTCCCGCACTGTGCCCCCCACCGCGTCTCCCGCTGCTCCCTCCACCGCGACAGCCGCGACCGCTCCGACGACCGCGACGGCTCCGAGAGGTGCGGAGGCCGCGACGGCTCCGAGAGGTGCGGAGGCCGCGACGGCTCCAAGAGGTGCGGGAGGTGCGGAGGCTGCGGGGGCCGCGACGGCCGAGCGGGTCGCCGTACTGCTGCCGCTGCGCAACGAGGCGGATCGGGTGACACCGTGCCTGGAGGCGCTGCTGCGCCAGCACGGCGTACCGAATCTGGAGATCGTCGTCCTTGACGACGGGTCAACGGACAAAACCGCCGAGGTGGTACGCGAGACAGCCCGCGATCGCATCCGGCTGCTGACCGGCGCGCCGGTGCCGCCCGGGTGGCTCGGAAAACCGTACGCGTGCGCCCAGCTGGCCGACGCGGCGCGCGGCTGCGACGTGCTGATGTTCGTGGACGCCGACGTCGTGCTGGAGCCCGGTGCCGTGGCGGCCGCCGTGGCATTGCTGCGCTCCGCGGACGTGACGCTGCTCTCGCCCTATCCCCGGATCACCGGCGCCGGGCGGCTGGTGCAACCGCTGCTGCAGTGGTCGTGGCTGACGTTCCTGCCGCTGCGCCTCATGGAAC
>CAKUMG010001220.1 GCA_934667465.1 uncultured Actinoplanes sp.
GCCCAGGCTCGCACTCGAGGCGAGCATGCGCGACGGCAGGCCCGCGGGTGATCGGTCGATCTCCGCCGGCGGTGCGCGGTCAAGCCCCTGGAAGTGGTGTAACGGCTGATCTTTCGAGTTGTGCTGGTCAGTGGCTGCCGGTGGTCTGCAGTTCGGGTTGTTCGGTGGTGATGGTCTTGGTGGTTTCGCGGGCTTTGGCGAGGATGTCGAGGGCGAAGTAGCGGCGGCCTTCGGTCCATTCGTCGTGTTGTTCGGCCAGGACGGCGCCGACGAGGCGGGTGACGGCGTCGCGGTCGGGGAAGATCCCGACGACGTCGGTGCGGCGGCGGATCTCCTTGTTCAGGCGTTCGTTGGGGTTGTTCGACCAGATTTGGCGCCAGATCGGTTGCGGGAAGCCGGTGAACGTGAGGAGATCGGCGCGGGCGTCGTCGAGGTAGGCGGCGACTTTCGGCAGGCTGCCGGCGGTGGTGTCCAGGAACCGGTCGAACTGGGCGTGCACCGATTCCGGGTCGGGCTGGTCATAGACCGAGTGCAGCATCGTCTTGACCGCCGGCCACGCCGATTTCGGTGTCACGGACATCAAGTTCGCCGCGAAATGGGTGCGGCAGCGCTGCCAGCAGGCGCCGGGCAGGTTCGCCGCGATCGCGTCGACGAGGCCGGCGTGCGCGTCGGAGGTGACGAGCAGGACACCCGTGAGGCCGCGGGCGACCAAGTCGGCGAAGAACGCGTTCCACGCCTGTCTGGTTTCGCTGGTGGCGACGGTGACGCCGAGGACCTCGCGGTGGCCGTCGGCGTTGACCCCGGTCGCCACGAGGACGACCGCGTTGACGACCCGGCCCTGTTCACGGACCTTCATCGTCAGCGCGTCGGCGGCGACGAAGGTGAACGGTCCGGACTCGTTCAACGGCCTGGTCCGGAACGCGTGGACCTGGTCGTCGAGGTCGGCGGCCATCCTCGAGACCTGCGACTTCGACAGGCCCGTGATGCCGAGGGTCTGCACGAGTTTGTCCATCCGGCGGGTCGAGACACCGAGGAGATAGCAGGTCGCGACCACGCTGACCAGGGCAGCCTCGGCCCGCTTACGGCGCTCGAGGAGCCAGTCCGGGAAGTACGTGCCCGAGCGTAATTTCGGCACCGCGACGTCGATCGTGCCGGCGCGGGTGTCGAGCTCGCGGTGCCGGTAGCCGTTACGGGAATTGACCCGCTCCGCTGACACGGTCCCGTACTCGGCGCCGCACACCTGGTCGGCGTCGGCGGACAGCAGGGAGTTGATGACGGTCGAGAGCAGATGGCGCATCAGATCCGGTGACGCATCGCCCAAGGCTTGGCCGAGAAGGCCGGCAGGGTCGATGATGTGTGGTGCGGTCATCGCAGTGGGTCCCTTTCGAGAGTTCCGTGAGACGTTCACTCGAAAGATCACGCGATGGCCGCGTTCTATGCCGGACGGGCTGTCCGACGCTCACGTCAACCGCGTTACACCACTATCAGGGACTCCACTGAGATCTCGCGGAGACCCAGGACACCCTGTTCACGCTGCTAGAGCGTCGTCAGTCGCCTCAACACGCCCGTCAACTGCACTTTCTCGCGAGTGTGACCAGCGGCCTGTTGGCCAAGGCATCTCACGACCTGGCAGACCCGCACGCGGCGATGCTCCAGGCCCGGACCGCCATCCTCTGCGCCAATCAAGCCGACCACAACGGCCTCCGCGCTTGGCTTCGAGGCATTCAGTCACTCGTCGCCTACTGGGCAGGGCGCTACGCAGAGTCCGTACGCTACGCGGAAATGGGCAGCACCTTCGCGACGGCGACCAGGGGGACCGCGTCCGTCTGGCTTCCCGTCAGCGCGGCCCGAGCATACGCAGCCCTCGGCAACAGCGAGAAGGCGATCAACGCGATCCACGCCGCCGAGGACGCCTGGAACCAGGCAGAGCCCGACGAGATGGACGAGCTCGGCGGCATCTGCACCTTCAGCCAGCCGCGGACGCTGTACTACGCAGCAGATGCCCTCGCCTGGCTGCCGTCAGAAACCGAACACGCATTCGGGTACGCCTCCCAGGCGGTCGCTGCCTACGCCGACACGAGCGACCCCGCTTGGGCGTTCGGTGACCAAGCGGGATCTCACTCGGACCTTGCCGTCGCTCGTATCGCCTCGCGCGACATCGAGGGAGCCGAGGAGGCGCTCAACCCGGTGCTCGACCTGGAGCCGGCACAGCGCATGAACGGAGTCATTTCCTCCGTTCAGCACGTACACCGTTCGATCATCCGGGCGAATCTCACCGAAGACGCTCGCGGCCTCATCGAGCGCATCGAGGACTTCACCACAACCCCTCTGAGGGCACTGCCCAGGTAAGGCAAGATCGGGGACATGCACCCCGTAGAGC
>CAKUMG010001221.1 GCA_934667465.1 uncultured Actinoplanes sp.
CCGTACGCCTACACGTGGACCGGCGTCCCCGCACAGACCGCGGCCTACCGGGTGCAGGCCGTCGCGTTCGACTCCGCGGGCGTCCGCAGCACCACGGCGGACGTGCCCGTCTTCGTCGACGCGTCGGCGAACCCGGCCGTGGTCGTCGACCAGGTGAGCCTCACCGTCCCGCCCGGCATGACCGGGCAGGCCAAGGTGTCGCTCTCCAAGGCGCCCACCGCGAACACCACGCTCACCGTGGCCCGCACGTCCGGGCCGACCACGGTGACCGCGTCACCGGCCTCGCTCACCTTCACGCCGAGCAACTGGAACACGCCACAGACCGTGACGTTCTCGGCGGCCACGGGCACGGCGACGAACACGCAAGCGGCGTTCGGCGTGAGCGGCACCGGCGTCACCGGCGCCACGGTGACCGTACAGGTGGCTGCTGTCGGTAACCCGCAATCGCGGTTCACGCAGCTCTACAACGACCTCAAGAATCCGGCCAACGGCTACTTCAGCCCGGACGGCGTGCCCTACCACTCGATCGAGACGCTGATCGACGAGGCGCCCGACCACGGGCACGAGACCACGAGTGAGGCGTTCAGCTACTGGCTGTGGCTGGAGGCCGAGCACGGCCACTTCACCGGCCAGTGGGCGCCGTTCAACCAGGCGTGGCAGACGATGGAGAAGTACATCATCCCGTCGCACGCCGACCAGCCGACCAACGACAAGTACGACCCGTCCAAACCCGCCACGTACGCCGCGGAGTACCCGCTGCCGTCGCAGTACCCGTCGCAGCTCGAGCCGTCGGTCAGCGTCGGCACCGACCCCCTCGCCAACGAGCTCAAGAGCAGCTACGGCACCTCCGACATCTACGGCATGCACTGGCTGCTCGACGTCGACAACGTCTACGGCTTCGGCCGCTGCGGCGACGGCACCTCCAAGAACGTCTACATCAACACGTTCCAGCGCGGCCCGCAGGAGTCGACGTTCGAGACCGTGCCGCAGCCGGCCTGCGACACGTTCGCGCACGGCGGCCCCAACGGCTACCTCGACCTGTTCACCAAGGACACCTCCTACGCCAAGCAGTGGAAGTACACCAACGCCCCGGACGCGGACTCGCGCGCGGTGCAGGCCGCCTACTGGGCGCACACCTGGGCGACCGAACAGGGCAAGGCGTCCGAGATCTCCGCGGCCGTGGCCAGCGCCGCGAAGATGGGTGACTACCTGCGCTACTCGTTCTACGACAAGTACTTCAAGAACCCGGGCTGCGCGTCGACCTCGTGCCCCGCGGGCTCCGGCAAGAGCAGCTCCAACAACCTGATGTCCTGGTACTACGCGTGGGGCGGCGCCACCGACACCAGCGCCGGCTGGGCGTGGCGGATCGGCTCCAGCACCAGCCACTTCGGCTACCAGAACCCGATGGCCGCGTGGGTGCTGTCCAACGTCGGGGTGCTCACCCCGAAGTCGGCCACCGCCAAGGCGGACTGGCAGGCCAGCCTCAACCGCCAGCTCGAGTTCTACCGCTGGCTGCAGTCGGCCGACGGCGGCATCGCCGGCGGCGCCACCAACAGCTGGAACGGCTCCTACCAGGCGCGTCCGGCCGGGACGCCGACGTTCTACGGCCTGGCCTACGTCGAGGCGCCCGTCTACGAGGACCCGCCGTCGAACCGCTGGTTCGGCATGCAGACCTGGTCGCTCGAGCGGCTCGCCGAGTACTACTACCTGACCGGGGACACCAAGGCCAAGACCGTCCTCGACAAGTGGGTGCCGTGGGCCCTGGACAACAGCACCATCGGCGCGACCAGCTTCGCGATCCCGTCCGACCTGGCCTGGAGCGGCAAGCCGGACACCTGGAACGCGTCCAGCCCCGGCGCCAACAGCGGCCTGCGCGTCACGGTCAGCAACCACAGTCAGGACCTGGGCGTCGCCGGCTCGTTCGCCAAGCTGCTGACCTACTACGCCGCCAAGTCCGGCGACACGCGGGCGAAGACGGCCGCGAAGGGACTGCTCGACGCGATCTGGAACTACAAGGACAGCAAGGGTGTCTCGGTCACCGAGACCCGCGCCGACTACAACCGGATGGACGACACCTACAACGCCTCCACCGGGCAGGGCATCTACATCCCGCCGGGCTGGCGCGGCACCATGCCCAACGGTGACGTCATCGAGCCGGGCGTCTCGTTCCTCGACATCCGCTCCTTCTACAAGAACGACCCCGACTACCCGAAGCTCGAGTCCTACCTGAACGGCGGCCCGGCGCCGTCGTTCAACTACCACCGGTTCTGGGCCCAGGTCGACGTCGCCACCGGCTACGCCGACTACGCCCGGTTGTTCCCCAACGGCTGATCCCGGCCACCGTCCGACCCAGGACGACTGATCACTTTCCGACGGCGGA
>CAKUMG010001222.1 GCA_934667465.1 uncultured Actinoplanes sp.
CTGCACGATCTCCACCACGGCGTCGTCGGCGTAGCGGTAGACCAGCGGGGCGACCGCCTCCCCCAGCACCATCGGCGCCCGGTAGCTCAGGATGCGCGGCGGCTCGGCGGCCGCGGCCGGCCGTTCCCGGGGGCGGTAGCCGAGCTCGCGGGCGTAGACCTGCCAGCCGAGCCGCCCGTCCGGGGCCACGGTGTGCATCCGCGGGCGGTCGGGCCGGCCCACGGGCACGCCGGTGAAGCACACGACGGGGGTCTCGAGGAGATCGGCGAGCGCCTGCCCGACCGGCTCGCCCTCGGGCACCCGTACGGGTCCGTAGTGGACGAACCGCGCGCGGCTGCGCCCCTCGTCGGCGAGCCCGTGCCAGAACCGGGCCACGTCGTCCAGGGCCAGCGGCGGCGTGCCCGGGCAGCCGAGCACGACCGTGAAGGCCCGCGGCTGACAGGGCACGGCCGACGTGAGCCACTGCCAGTGCTCGGCCACGGCGGCGTCGTCGCGGGTGTCCCGGATCCACACCCCGCCGGGCAGCGGCTCGACCACCCCGTATGCGCTGGTCGGCACGTATTCGGCGGCCGCGTCGTCCCAGTCGGGCCGGGGCCAGCGCTTGCCGTCCCAGCCGGGGCCGCGCCCGGGGACGTGCCGCACCCAGCCGCTGTCGCCCTCGGCGTGGACGAACAGCGCGCCCGAGGCACCGCGCAGCACATGACCGTAGGGCACGACGACCGTACGGCCGAGCCGGTCCGACAGCCACTGCCCGGTCAGCGACGTCACGTCCTGCCCCGCGCCGCAGACCAGCAGCCGGATGCCGCGCCTGCGCCGGGGCAGCGCGGCGGCCACCGACTCCCAGAATCCGACCGGCAGGTCGTCGTGCAGGTCCAGGACGACGATGTCGTTGTCGGGGTCCTCGGCGACGGCCAGCGCCAGCGCCTGCGCCTCGGAACCGATCCGCTCGCGGGCGTGCAGGACCAGGGCGTTGCCGACCGTGTGCCGGCCGAGCGTCACGCCGGGCGCGGAGCTGCGCACCGGGTCAGATCATGCCGGCGCGCAGCGCGTAAGCGACCGCGTGCGAGCGGTTACGCAGCTTGAGCCGGTGGGTGACGCCGTAGATGACGTTCTTGACGGTCCGCTCGGAGTAGCACAGCTCGCCGGCGATCTCGTTGGTGTCGAAGCCGTCGGCCATCAGCCGCAGGACGTCGATCTCGCGCGGGGTGAGCCCGGAGGCGTTCAGGCCGTGCGGGGTGAGCACGTCGCGCTGCAGGCGCTCGATGTGCTTGAGCAGCTCGCCGACCAGGTTGGGCGGCATGACCCCGCCGCCGTTCGCCGCGGCCAGCACGCTGTGGATCAGGCGGTCACCGGTCACCGCGGCGCGCGGCAGGATCGCCACCACCCGGCACTCGACGGCGGTGAGCAGCTCGGTCTCGGTGATCTCGCCGACGACCAGGACGGCCGGCACCGCGTTCTCGGCCGCCGAGCGGCGGAGCATGGCGACCACCTCGGTGGTCAGCCGGTCACAGGAGACGACGAGGACCTTCATCCCCGCCCGGTCGGCGCCGCGCAGCAGCGAGACCTCCGGCGCGGACTCGAGGAAGCTGGCGAGCCCCGCGTGGCTGAGCGGATCCGAGGCCTGCAGGACCACTCGAACCTGTTCCACTTGTTACCTCCGGCTTTGTCGTGGGACGCCGGCAAGTCTGGAGAGAACGTCTTCAGAAAATCTCCACGCCGTCTTCATGGTCCACCCCGGGCCGTGAAGGTTCAGAGATCGACGCAGCTCATTGCTGTTTACGGAAAGATATTCACGTTCGCGTGGGCTCGGGGCCCGCGGGCGGCACGAGCCGCCGGGCCTGCCGCAGCGCCTCGATGTAGCGGGGCAGCTCCTCGGCGGCCTGCTCCAGCCGGCCGGGGGCGAGCTGGTCGGCGAACACGGCGTCCACGACATCGCGCGCCACCGCCTCCGGCAGGTCGCCGACCCGCTGGGTGGGCCCCTCCTGCCAGAGCCGGATCACCCGCAGCCGCGCCCGCACGATCGACAGGGTGTTCTCCAGGCCCGCGATGACCTCGTCGGCCCGGTCGGCCGCCAGCACGAGGCTCCCCTCGGTGGCGAGCCGGAGGAACAGCTCGCCGGCGAACGGGCTCGGGGAGGCATCGGGCAGCTGCGGCACCCGTCGAGTCCACCAGCCCGCAACGATCACGGGAAGGGGTCACGGTCCGGGATGCCCGGGTGACCATCGGGTTTGCCCGCGTCTCCGTAGGGAGAACAAAAGGTGACCATCCGAAGCGGTCCGGTAACGGCCGGAACCACGCCGGTCACATTCGGCGCAACGGCGTTATTGTTGGCTCTCGCGCGGATTCACGTTCGCGCACGAGAGCCATCCGGGCATTGTA
>CAKUMG010001223.1 GCA_934667465.1 uncultured Actinoplanes sp.
GCGGCTGGGGCGACCTGGCCGGCGACCCCGCTGTCCTCTTCGAGGGCGGCCCCGTCCAGCCCGAGTCGGCGATCTGCCTCGCCCGCACCCGCCCCGAGGTCAAGAAGCGCGTCTCCGGCTTCCACCAGGTCGCCGGCGCCCTGGGCACTGTCGACCTCTCCGCCGACCCCGACCGCCTCCGCGAGAACGTCGCCGGCATCCGCGTCTTCGCGGGCTACTCGGGCTGGTCCCCGGGCCAGCTCGAGGAGGAGATCGCCGCGGGCTCCTGGTTCGTCTTCGACGCCCTCCCCGGCGACCCCTTCGTCAACCGCCCCGACGACCTGTGGGCCATGGTCCTGCGCCGCCAGGGCGACATCCTGGCGGCGGTGGCGCACTTCCCGCCGGACGTCTCCCTCAACTGACGCCCCCCTTCGCGAGGGGGGCCGGAGGGTGTGTATATTTCTTCCCGTACCCGCGAGAGCGGGGACAACGCAAGAGCAAGGGGCTGTGGCGCAGCTGGTAGCGCACCACACTGGCAGTGTGGGGGTCAGGGGTTCGAGTCCCCTCAGCTCCACCCTTGAGAAACGCCCGGACTTCGGTCCGGGCGTTTTCTGTTTGCGGCACCTTCTCCGCCGGGGTCGCACGGCTCCGCTCTGTGCGCCACCTTTCCGCCGGGTCGCGCGGTTCCGCTTCTTTTGGCGGCACTTTCTCTGCCGGGTCGCGCGGCTCCGCTTCTGTGCGCCGGCTTCTCCGGGGGTATACGGCTCCGCGCCCGGCCGGTGAACCGGTTCGGCGGCTCGGGGCTGCCGGGCGACCTGGGCATCTGACTAAGATCGATGCATCGAGCCTGGGTGGGTTCGCCTTGGGGAGGGCAAGCCGGTGCAGCCTGGCGATCTTGCGGTTGATGTCGAGGCGTTGCGTGGTGTCGGGCAGACCGTGGCGCGGGCGGCCGCCTCGCTGCGGCAGGCGGCGGACGCGGCCGGTTCCGGGTTGGCGCCCCCGCCGGGGGCGGGTTCCGCGGCCGGTGCCTCCGCGCAGCGGGCCGAGGAGGTGTGGCTCGCCACGCTGCGCGGGCTCGCCGGCCGGGTCGACGGGTACGGCACCGAGCTGACCACGGCCGCGCGGGACTACCGGGCCACGGACCAGGAGAACGCCGACGACCTGAGGCGCAGCGGGGCGGGGGTGCCCCGGTGAGCGGCCTGACGTTGCGGGATCTGCTCGCGTTCGACGCCGGGCCGTGGCAGGCCGCGTCGGATTCCTGGCTCCGGCTGGCCCGGGGGATCGACGGCGTGGTGGATCAGTTGATCGGCGGCACCCGCGATCTCGGGGCGGCGTGGCAGCGTGGTGACGGTTCCGTCGCGGCGCACGGCAAGGCGGTCAGGCTGCGCGCCGAGGTGGAGAACGCCCATCAGCCGGCGAAGCGGATGGCGGAGGTGTTCGACCAGCACGCGTACGCGATGCAGAGTCTGCGCGCTCAGGCGGAGGGGATCGTCGCGGCGGCGCGGCAGGCCGGTTACACGGTCGACACGGCGGCGGTGACGATCACCGCGCCCGCGTCCGCGTACACGGGTGGGAATCTTGATCGCACCGGCCGCGAGACCGGTGCGCTGCTCAACGACCTGCGCACGGTCGTGGAACATGCGCGGGCGCAGGACGACGCGACGGCCGGTGCCATCGACGGCAACGTGCCCTCGTCGGCGCGGGCAGGGTTCGGGGCCAGCCCGCCCGGCGCGATCTCGCGGGCCACGGAGCTGGCGAGGAAGATCAAGGACCCGGCGTACGAGCCCACCGCTTCCGAACTCGCGGAGTTCCGGGACCTGGTCGTGCTGTACGGCAGTGACCGGGCCTTCGCCTACACCCTGCTCGACGGTCTCGGGCCGCGGGGGCTGCTGCGGCTCAACGGCACGCTGGCGACCTATCAGCTCGACCATCCGGGTGCCGAGACCGACGACCTGCTGTTCAGCGGGAACACCGCCGACGTGGTGCGGGACCTGCAGAACGGTCTCGGGGTGATGCTGAGCACCGCGACCGCGCGGACCGGCACCACCCCCGGCGAGAACGAACTGTCCGATCAGTGGATCGGTGACCTGATGGTGGCCGGGCGCAGCACGATGGACATCGGCGACCCCTACAGCCCGGCACGGTACGTGGAGGGCGTCTACGGCTACCAGCTGCTCAGCCCGCTGCTGCACAGCGGCGCCTACGACCCCCGGTTCCTGTCCACCGTCGGCGGGGACATGGTCGACTTCGAGATGGCGCAGGGCAAGGGCAGCGGCCTGTGGACCGGCGTACGCGGGGAGAACCTGCGCCTGGACTGGACCCACGGGCACGACGACGACACCGCCCCGGCCGGCTACGACCCGATGAACGGCCTGATGGACGCGCTGTCCCGCAACGGC
>CAKUMG010001224.1 GCA_934667465.1 uncultured Actinoplanes sp.
CTCCAAGCTCGGCCGCATCACGTTCTTCGCGGTCGTCGTCGTGATGGGCATCCTCGCCCTGGCCGACAACGCGGGGCTCGGCATGCCGGTGTCGGCCTACTTCGCGGCGGCACTGACCACCGTCGCGCTCGGCCTGGTCGTCGGCGCCTGGTTCGGGCGGGCCCGCGGGCTCATCGCGCTGGCCCTGCTCGCCACGCTCGGCCTGGCCGTCTCCACCGGGGTCGAGCGGGTCGGCGGCCAGGTGGCCAACAACACCTACCGGCCGCAGACCATGGCGGCGCTCGCCGACCGCTACGACTTCACGCTCGGCAACGCCACGCTCGACCTGCGGGCGCTCGACTTCACCGGCCAGGATCAGGCCGTGACGGTCGCCATGCGCATCGGACAGGTCCGGGTGATGCTACCCGACGCCGTCGACACCACCGTGGCCGTGCGGCTCAACGACGGCCGGGCGAGCCTGTTCGGCGAGCGGCAGGACGGGAACATCGACATCCAGGGGGTCACCGACGAGGGCCTGGACGGCGCCGGCGGCGGCACCCTGCGGCTCGACATCCAGCTGGACGCCGGCAACGTGGAGGTGAACCGATGAGGCCGCACCGCACCGACGCGATCTCGCTGAGCTTCGGCCTGATCTTCCTGACCGTCGCGCTCGGCTGGGCGATCACCCAGGTGGTGCGGGTGGACCTGCCCGCCGTGGGCTGGCTGGTGGCGGGGGCACTCATCGTCTTCGGCGGGCTGGGCCTGCTCGGGGCGATCCGGTCCGGCCGGCGCCCCGAGGAGTCGGCGCCGGTGGCGGCCACGGTCGAGCAGCCGGGCGCGGACCTGCCGCCCGGCATGCACGCCGAGATCGTGCGGGAGCTGATGGACGACCGGGGGAATATGCCGGTTTCCTCCCCCGTCGCGGAAAAGCGACCGGATTCCGGGACGCCGCTGTGACCGCTTCGCGGGTCCCTCCACCGGAGGGGCCCGCGAAGCGCGCAATATGCTCTTTCCCATGACGCCGTTTCCCACCGTGTCCACCGCGCCCGTGACCGGCGTCGGCCCCCGCGCCGCCCGCGCCCTCGCCGCCGAGTTCGCCCGGCACAACGCCGCCACGACCGCGCTGGTCATCGGCGCCGACCACGCCTCGACCGTGGTCGAAGCCGCCGTCGAGGCGCTGCTGCCCGGAGACACCCTCACCCTGGTCGCGGGCGAGCGCAGCACCGCCGACCTGCTCCAGGACCACATCGCCGGGCTGGGCAGCTGGATCGCCGACCGGGTGCGCATCGTCGACTCCCTCGCCGAGGCCGACCCCGCCGACGTGGTCATCGTCGGCGAGCCGCTCACCGGCACCGCCGAGGAGGCCCGCGCCACCCTCGACGGGCTGGCCAAGCACCTCAAGGACGGCGCGGTCCTCGCCGTCGCGACCCCGGCCACGCCAGGCCGCACGGGCGGCGCCGCCGCCGAACTCTTCCGGCAGCAGGCCCTCTTCGGCGTCGGCTCCGACCTCGTGGTCCGCAACCAGCCGCCGCTGCGCGTGCACAAGCTGCGCTACACCCAGGCCGACCCGGCCACGGCCGAGACCCTGGCCCCGGCCTACCGCCCGTCGAGCGTCCCCGTGGTCCGCGGCATGAACATCGACTCCAACGGCGTCGCGGCCGCCGGCATCGCCCTCGGCCTCGCGGCGGCGGCCCGTGCCGCCCGCCCGAAGTCGAAGCTGTGGCTGATCCCGGCGCTCGCCGCCGCCCCGGTCGCCGCGTTCTTCCGCGACCCGGAGCGCGACGTGCCCGCCGAGGCGGACGCGGTGGTGGCCGCCAGCGACGGCAAGGTCCTCTCGGTCGAGACCCTGACCGACCCGCGCCTCGGCGACGGCGAGTTCCTCCGCATCGCGGTGTTCCTCTCCGTCCTCGACGTGCACGTCAACCGCGTCCCGGTCGCGGGCCGCGTCGCCGATCACTTCGTCGTCGAGGGCGGCTACGCCAACGCGATGACGGCCGCCGCGGAGCACAACGTCGCGGCCTACACCGTGCTGGACACCCCGCGTGGACGCGTCGTCGTCGCGCAGCGCACCGGGCTGATCGCCCGCCGCATCGTGCAGCGGGTGCCGGTCGGGACGCTGGTGGCCAAGGGCGAGCGGATGGGGCTGATCCGCTTCGGCTCACGCACCGACGTCTACCTCCCCGCCGGCAAGGCAACGGCCGCCGTCACCGTCGGCGACCGCGTCGCCGGCGGTACCTCCGTCATCGCCCATTGGGCCTGAGCTGACCCGGCCCCTACGGGCCACACGACAACGCCCGCCCGGTGATCACCGGGCGGGCGTTTCTGACCCGTCGACTTACGTTGCGCCCCGCTGCCCCGGGCGCCACCGCAGTGCGCCCGTCGATGACTTGGGCGCCGA
>CAKUMG010001225.1 GCA_934667465.1 uncultured Actinoplanes sp.
GGTAGGACCAGTTGGACCACTCGGAACCTAACAACAGTGAGTCGTACGACACAAGGGTTCGTTTCAGACTTGTTTCAAAAGATGATCGAGGTGGCGGTCGGCCATCACGTCCAGGCTCTCGTCCAGGTCGGGGCCGTAGGTGCGCAGGCCGAGCGCGAGATGCTCGTGCATGTGTGACCGGGCCCGGGGCACGTCGTGCGCCGTGATCGCGTCGAGGATCTCGGCGTGGTGCGGCACGCCGGGCTCGCCGATCGCCGGGTCCGAATTTGACCGCAGCATCATCTCGAACATCGGCTCGCCGATCGTCGCCAGCATCGCCCGCAGCGCCGGGTTGCCGCTGGCCGCCGCGATCGTGTCGTGGAACGCCAGGTCGGCGCGGGCCTTCACGGCCGGGTCCGGTGCCTCGAGCACGCGCAGGTGCGCCTGCGTGATCTCGGCGATCTGCGCCTCGGTCGCCCGCTGCGCCGCCAGCCCGGCGATCTCCACCTCGACCGGCATGCGCGCCTCGATCAGCTGGCGGACGGTCAGCGGCGCGGTCCGCGGCGCCGACCGGGTGCCCTGCGCCGTCACGTACGACCCGCGACCGGGCTGCACGTCGATCAGATCCTGGGCCTCCAGCCGCCGCAGCACCTCGCGCACCACGTTGCGGCTGGCTCCGAACTGCAGCGCCAGCTCCCGCTCGCTGGCCAGCTTCACCCCGGCGGCCAGCTCACCCTCGCGGATGTCGTGCTCCAGCTGCCGCGCGATCCGCTCGGTCAGCAGGCCGCGCATGGCCGGGCGGAAGGATTCGTCGGAGGACATGGCATGAAGGATACGGAACCGCCCGGGCGGCGCCGGACGCGATCTGTCACCCTTGGTGACCATGAACTTCGACATCGAGGAGCGGAACAGCCGGCCGGGCCGCGGTGCGCCGGCCGTGGTCACCCTCGGCGAGACGATGGCGCTGCTCGCCGTGCCGGCGAACGGGATCGTCCGGGAACCCGTACCCCTCGGCATCGGCGGCGCCGAGTCCAACGCGGCGATCGGGCTGGCCCGGCTCGGCATCGGCGTGACCTGGATGAGCCGGCTCGGGGACGACGCGCTCGGCACGTACGTGCTCCGGGAGATCCGCGCCGAGGGGGTGCACGTCGTGGCGCCCCGCGACCCGGACGCGCCGACCGGGCTGATGCTCAAGGAACAGCGCGCCGGCGTGCCCGTGCGGGTCCGCTACTACCGGGCCGGGAGCGCGGCGTCCCGGCTCACGCCCGCCGACGTGGACGACGCGCTCGTGGCCGGGGCCGCGGTCCTGCACCTGACGGGGATCACGCCCGCGCTGGGCTCCGGGCCGCTGTCGGCCGTGCGGCACGCGATCGGCGTGGCCCGCGCGGCGGGCACGCTGGTGTCGCTCGACGTCAACCACCGCCGGACACTGTGGTCCGACGACGAGGCGCGCTCGACCCTGACGGCGCTGCTGCCCGGTGTGGACCTGCTCTTCGCGGGCCCCGAGGAGGCGGCCATGCTCCTCGGCCGCTCGGATCCGAGCAACAGCTGGGAATTCGGGGCCTCCGCCGCCGCGGAGCTCGCCGCGCTGGGGCCCGCCACCGTCGTGCTCAAGCTGGGCGAGCTCGGCTCGCTGTCCCATGCGGACGGCACTGCGCACAGGGCACCGACCACTCCTGCCGACGTAGTCGACCCCATCGGCGCCGGGGACGCGTTCGTCGCCGGTTATCTCGCCGAGCTGGTCCGCGGTGCCGGGCCCGCTCGCAGCCTCGCCGCGGGCAACCTGACCGGCGGCGCCGTCGTCGCCAGCCCCGGCGACTGGGAGGGCCTGCCCACCGCGGCGTGGCTCGCCGCCGCCCTCGACCACCACACCACCCCCACCACACCGACCGAGGTGATCCGATGAGCGCCATCCTGCCCGTCGTCGTCCTGGACGATCCCGAGCAGGCCGTCCCGCTCGGTGCCGCCCTGCTCGCCGGCGGCATCACCAGCATGGAGATCACCCTGCGCACGGCGGCCGGGCTCGACGGCATCCGCCGCGCCCGCGCGGCCGGCGACATCACCGTCGGCGCCGGGTCGGTCCTCACCCCCGCCCACGTGGACCAGGTGGTGGACGCGGGCGCCGAGTTCATCGTCTGCCCCGGACTGTCCGAGGCCGTCGTCGCGCGGGCGCGGCACCACAGCGTGCCGATCTTCCCGGGCGTCGCCACCGCGTCGGAGGTGATGACGGCGGTCGCGCTCGGGCTCGTGGAGGTCAAGCTCTTCCCCGCGGGGCTGCTCGGCGGGCCCGCCTATGTCAAGGCGCTGTCGGCGCCCTTCCCGGGTATGCGGTTCCTGCCGTCGGGCGGGGTCGGCCCGGCCAACGCCGCCGACTACCTCGCCCTGGGCTGCG
>CAKUMG010001226.1 GCA_934667465.1 uncultured Actinoplanes sp.
TCCCCGCGGAGCGCAGGGCCTCGTCCGCCTGCCCCCGCAGCTCGTCCAGCTGCGCGGCGCAGCCGTCCATTTCCCGCTGGATCTCATCCAGCCGGGCTTCGATCTCGTCCAGGGCCGCCAGGGCGGCGGCCTGGGCGGCCAGCAGTGCGGTCTCCGCGGCGGCACCGGCCAGGTCGGCCAGGGACTGCTCGCGCTCGACGTCGATCTGGGTCAGGCGTTTGTCGCGCTGCTCGGCGATCCGGGCGCGGCGCTCCCGGGCGGCGGCGACGACCTTGCCGCGGCGGGTCCGGGCGGCCTCGTGCTCGGCCAGTGCCGCGTCCCGGGCCTCGGTGGCGACACCGAGCGCGTGGGACAGGGCGGCACGGACCTCGACCACCTGCTGGGTGGAGGACTCAGGCATCGACGTTACGGCTCCGTACGGGCTCGGGGGCCTGCGGGTCCAGGCTGGCCGGGTCGCGTCCGAGGCGGGCCAGCAGCACCCCGGTCAGCACGCTCGCGGTGACCGCCGAGTCGGCGGGGTGCGCGGGCGCCTGCTGCGGGGCCGGCGCGCGGCAGATGCGGGCCAGCAGCGTGTCGAGCACCTCGGGCGGGGTGCCGGGCAGCAGCGCCCGGACGCGGGAGGTCGCCGCGCCCTGCAGCCGCTTGAAGTCCTCGGGGCGCGGCTCGTGGCCGAGCAGGTCGGCGGCCAGTTTGGACAGCACCGGGGAGCTGGCGGCCGACAGCCCGAGGCCGGTGGCCGCGTTGACCTGGTGCAGGTCGCGGCCGACCCGGGCGCGGTCGCCGGAGCGGGCCCCGGCGGCGACGCGGCGCAGCAGCTCGGCGGTGTCGCCGGCCTTGTCGCCGGAGTTGCCCTCCTGCCCGGGGGGCTGCTCGCCGGTCAGTTCGGCGACCCGGCGCTGCCACCACGGGCCGAGCTCCTCCGGCGGGGGCTGCGCGGCCGGCGCGGCCTTGGTCTCGTCCTTGTGCAGGCCGGCCTTGTAGTCGGGGTCCGGTGGCGCGGCACCCTCGCCGGCGGCCAGCCCGACCGCGGCGAGGTATTGCGCGATCGCGTCCTGGGCCAGGCGCAGCGCGGCGGCGGCGTGCTCGGCGTGCTCGACGGCGTTGCCGAGCTGCGGCACGCCCAGGGGGTCCTGCGACGTCTGGCGCACCCAGTCGAGCAGCTCGGTGGCGCTGCGCAGCTTCTCCCGGGCGACCGCGACCAGGCCGGTGGGCAGCTCCTCGGAGGTGGCGCGGAGCTGGGCGCCGAGTTCCTGAAGCAGCGACATGGGCTAGAGCGTCGCCGTGTAGGTCTGCGCCTGCTCGACCGCCGTGAGGGTCGCACCGAGGCATTCCTCGAGCTGCTGATCGGCCTGCGACAGCGAGGCGTGGGCCGCGCCCACGGCGTCGTTGGCGGAGCCGTCCAGGGCGGCGGCCAGGCTCTGCTGCGCCTCACCGATCTTCTCGCGGGCCGCCTGGATGGCCGCCTGGCCCTCGGTGACCTGTTGAAGTGCGGCGTCCACGGCCGCTTTGACCTCGGCGACGCTGGCCACTCGTGCAGCCTCCCGGTTGTTCGGTGACTCCTGTGGTACCCAGCTTAGTCGTCCTTGATGCGTCGGACCTCACCGAGTGTCCGTTTCATCGGGGGACGCTGGCCGGGCCCCGGACCTCCGCGCCGAGGGCGGTCACGCGCTCGCGCAGCCCGCGGTCGGCGGTGACCACGACGACCCGCCGGCCGTCGTCCGCGGCGGCCACCAGCTCCACGATCCGGTCGTCGCCGGACCCGGGGGCGGAGACCACCCGGACCTCGGCACTTCCGGGCACGTCACGGGCCTTGCCCTCGACGACCAGCACGACCTCCACCGGGCCCGGGAGATCCGGCAGGCCCGCGGCGCCGAGACCGGACAGGGCGTCCCGCAGGCGCACGGTCGCCCCGGCCCGGTCGCGCCACCAGCCGTCGGGCTTGGAGCCCACGACGTTGGCAGCGTCGATGACTAAGAGGGCCAGCACGTGGTGAGCGTCTCACATCGGAATCGGACGATCATTCAGGCCGTTACGGGCGGCAGACACCGGACCCCGTTTTCGCCCGCCGATGCCGGGTAGGCGCGCCGTAAGAGGCGCAGCCGCCGCACGCAGACGCGGAGAAGAGAGAAGACATGAGCATCGGACCCCTGGGGCCGGCAGGCCCCGGTGACTGGGACGACATTTTCGCGCGCTTCTTCGGGGCGCCCGAGCCACGCCGGTCCGCCCAGCGGATCGACATCACCCGCTTCATGAGCCAGGACGCGCGCCGCGTGCTGTCCGACGCCGCCAACCGGGCCGCCGAGGTGGCCCCCGCGGGCGCCGGCACGGCCGACCTGGACACCGACCACCTGCTGTGGGGCGTCCTGCAGC
>CAKUMG010001227.1 GCA_934667465.1 uncultured Actinoplanes sp.
GCATCCGGGTGCTCGGCGGCTCGGGTCGGCGCTACGCGAGCATCGGCGACGTCATCGTCGCCACCGTCAAGGACGCGATCCCGGGCGCCGGTGTCAAGAAGGGCGACGTCGTCAAGGCGGTCGTCGTCCGTACCGCGAAGGAGCGGCGCCGGCCCGACGGGTCGTACATCCGCTTCGACGAGAACGCCGCCGTGATCATCAAGGACGGCGGTGACCCCCGTGGCACCCGTATCTTCGGCCCGGTCGGCCGTGAGCTGCGGGACAAGCGGTTCATGAAGATCATTTCGCTCGCCCCGGAGGTGTTGTGACCGTGAAGGTCAAGAAGGGCGACACGGTCGAGGTCATCGCCGGGAAGGACAAGGGCGTTCGGGGTAAGGTCATCGCGGCCTACCCCCGCCTGGACAAGGTCCTGGTCGAGGGCGTGAACCGAGTCAAGAAGCACCAGCGCATCCAGACCACCCAGCGTGGCGCGAAGACCGGTGGCATCGTGACGCAGGAGGCTCCCATCCACGTGTCCAACGTGATGGTGGTCGACTCCGACGGCAACCGGACCCGGGTGGGCTACCGGATCGACGAGAACGGCGTCAAGACCCGTATCTCGCGCCGCAGCGGTAAGGAACTGTGATGACGGCTGCTACCGAAACCAAGACGCTGCCGCGCCTCAAGGCGCGGTACCGCAACGAGATCATCGCGCAGCTGCGCGAGCAGCACGAGTACGCGAACGCCATGCAGGTCCCCGGTCTGGTGAAGATCGTGGTCAACATGGGCGTCGGCGAGGCCACCCGTGACGCCAAGCTGATGGACGGCGCGGTCCGCGACCTCACCGCCATCACCGGCCAGAAGCCGGCCGTCGTCCGGGCCCGCAAGTCCATCGCGCAGTTCAAGCTGCGCGAGGGCATGCCGATCGGCGCGAAGGTCACCCTCCGCGGCGACCGCATGTGGGAGTTCCTGGACCGGCTGCTGTCGATCGCGCTCCCGCGTATCCGCGACTTCCGCGGTCTCGACGGGCGCAAGCTCGACGGCAACGGCAACTACACGTTCGGTCTGACCGAGCAGTCGGTTTTCCACGAGATCGACCAGGACCGGATCGACCGTACCCGGGGCATGGACATCACCGTGGTGACCTCGGCGAAGACCGACGATGAGGGCCGGGCGCTGCTGAAGCTCCTTGGCTTCCCGTTCAAGGAGCAGTGAGCGAGACATGGCCAAGAAGGCGCTGATCCTGAAGGCGGCCGCGAAGCCCAAGTTCGCGGTGCGCGCGTACACCCGTTGCCAGCGGTGCGGCCGGCCGAAGGCCGTCTACCGCAAGTTCGGTCTGTGCCGCGTCTGCATCCGGGAGATGGCCCACCGCGGCGAGCTGCCCGGTGTGTCGAAGGCTTCCTGGTAACCATCCGCCACGCTGCGCATTTCACAGTTAAGACAGTGGCACCTCTTCGCCGTAGGCCCCGGCACATCGCCTGGGAACCCCGGCGAGAAAGGCTGACAAACCAATGACCATGACTGACCCGATCGCAGACATGCTCACGCGTCTGCGTAACGCCAACCAGGCGTATCACGACCGGGTGGCGATGCCCTACTCGAAGATCAAGGCGAACATCGCCGAGGTCCTCAAGGCCGAGGGTTACATCGCCAGCTGGTCGGTCGAGGACCCGGAAGAGGACGTCGTCGGCAAGAAGCTGGTGGTCGAGCTGAAGTACGGCTCGAGCCGCGAGCGCAGCCTCGCCGGCATCCGCCGGGTCTCCAAGCCCGGTCTGCGGGTGTACGCCAAGTCCCCGGAGCTGCCGCGCGTGCTCGGCGGCCTCGGCGTGGCGATCATCTCGACGTCCCAGGGGCTGCTCACCGACCGGCAGGCCCGCAAGCGAGGGGTGGGCGGGGAAGTCCTCGCCTACGTCTGGTGAGGAAGAGCTCTAATGTCGCGAATCGGACGTAAGTCTATTACCGTGCCGGCCAACGTCGATGTCAAGATCGACGGTGCCGTTGTCACGGTGAAGGGCCCCAAGGGCGAGCTGTCGCACACCCTGGCGGAGCCGATCACCGCTGAGCGCGCTGAGGACGGCACCATCCAGGTCAGCCGCCCCAACGACGAGCGCAAGGCGAAGGAGCTGCACGGCCTCAGCCGGACGCTCGTCGCCAACATGATCGTCGGCGTGACCGAGGGTTACCGTAAGTCGCTGGAGATCAACGGCACCGGTTACCGCGTCACCGCCAAGGGCAGTGACCTCGAGTTCGCCCTCGGCTTCTCGCACCCCGTCGTGATCCAGCCTCCGGCCGCCATGCTGGCGGCTCGTGCAGGGGCGGGGGTCTGAGATGGCTCGCCTCAAGGTGACGCAGCTGCGGTCCACCATCGGGTGCAAGCACAACCAGCGC
>CAKUMG010001228.1 GCA_934667465.1 uncultured Actinoplanes sp.
CGGTCCGCCCTTCCGGCCGCGGCACCGGGCCGCGCGTCCGGCGCGGGCCGCGGTCGGCTGTCGGGTCACGGGCGTAACTCCCGTCACTCCTGAGGCGATCCGTCCGGAGAAGGAGGTTTAGCTGATCCACGACGGGATAGGCTGCGAAGTCTTGTCCACCGACGCCCGGCGCTGCCGTCACGGAACGCCTCCGAGGGAACCGATGCGCCCAGCGACCCGCCCGGCCGGGCACAGCCGGCCCGCCCTGCGCGCCGCCCGCAAGTTCTGGCGCCTGCCCGCCGCCGAGTTCGAGCGGCTGATCGCGCTCACCGGCGAGGTCGAGCAGATGGAGCTCAAGCTCGTCGTCCCCGAGCCGGCCGGCGTGGCCCTCGGCGCTGATCTCGCGGGCGCCCGGCCGCGGCGGGTCTACTACCTCGACACCGAGGACCTCGCGCTCGAGCGGCACGGCATCGTGGTCCGGATCCGCAGCACGCCCCGGCGCGGCGACTCGGTGATCAAGCTCCGCCCGGTCACGCCCGGCGAGCTCCCCCGCGGCCTGCGGCGCAGCAAGCGGCTGACCGTGGAGGTCGACACGATGCCCGGCGCGTTCGTGTGCTCGGCCGCGCTCAAGGAGCGTCTCCGCCCGCAGGAGGTCGAGCGCGCCGTCGCCGGCCGGCAGCCGCTGCACACGCTCTTCACCAAGCGGCAGCTGGCGCTGTTCGAGGCGCGCGCGCCGAAGGGCGTACGGATAGATGATCTCTTGATCCTGGGTCCGGTGAAGGTGCGCAAGGCGGCGGTCTCGGCGGGACTGGGCCGGCCGCTCGCCGTCGAGCAGTGGACCTATCCGGACGGGCGCCGCATGCTGGAGATCTCCACCCGTTGCGCGGCGGCCGACTCGGTGCCGGTGACGTCGCAGCTCGCCGACGCGCTGCGCGACCGCGAGATTGAGCCGTCCCGCCGGCAGCTGACCAAGACCCGGATGACGCTGGCCTACTTCGCCGGCGGGGAGGCCTGACCGCGGCTCACCTGTGAGCGCCGGATCCCTGGGCGGCCGCTGTCCCTCGCCACAGTCCCGTCAGGTCCGCCGCGGCGGGCCAGGCGTCCCGGCCCGGCGGCCGCTGTCCCGCGGCGCAGCTCCGTCACGTCCGTCGCTACGGGGCAGGCGTCCCGGCCCGGGCGGTCTCCATCCCGGACCGTCGGCGGCAACCTCGGGCACCATGCCGGCTCGGTCACCACCCGGGCCCCTTCGCGGCGACCAGGCCGCCGAGCTGCTCGAGGTCGGACTCGGCGTGGCTCTGCCGCAGATAGACGGTCAGGTCGGCGACCCGGCGCGCGTGGCGGGCGTCGCGGCACAGCGGTCCGGCGCCGAGCGCCCGGCCGGTGCGGTCGATGACCTCGGTGGCGGCAACCTCCACGGTGGCACGGACCCGCAGCGCCAGCGCGCGGGCGTCGCGGCCCGGGTCGGCGTCGATCTCGGTGGCGGCCTCGTCCAGGACGGCCCGCGCCGCGCCGAGGGCCACGTCGACGGCGCCGAGGTGGGCGAACGCATGCGGGCCGAGCCCCGCGTCCCGGGCCGCCGCATACAGGGTGTCGGCGACTCCGAGGGCACCACCGAACCAGACGGCGGCCACCCCCACTCCCCCGTGCCAGAAGCCCGGGCGGCCGGTGTAGTCCCCCGGCTCCCCGATCGGCTCGGCGGGGGCGGCGGTGAAGCGTACGGTCCGGCTGTCGCTGCCCGCCATGCCGATCGCGGGCCAGGTGTCGTCGATCGGCTCCGCGTACGGCGCCTCGTTGCGCAAGGCGAACAACCGCGCCCCGTCGTCCGCGGCCGCGGTCACGAGCGCGTGCGTGCACCACGCGGCGCCGGAACACCACGGCCGGTCGCCGGTGAGCCGCCAGCCGCCGGGGGTGAGCGTCGCCCGCACAGACGAGGGGGCTGCGGCCCACACGCCCCAGCGCTGCCCCTCGGGGGTGGGCCCGGCACCCAGCTCGGCCCGGATGGCGACCGCGTCGGCGTGGCCCTCACCGAGCCGGGCGGCCACCAGGTCGGCGCGGCCCAGGTCGGCCAGCGCCCGCAGCCGCTGCCGCGTCGCGCCGTGCCCGGGCAACGGAAAATCAAGGGTCTCGATCATGAGCACCCGACCGTGATACCCGCCGATCGCTTCCCGAATCCCGGCACCTCCGCCCTGCCCCCAGCCCCGGCCCGAGGGGGACGCAGACCGCCGGGCCGTGGGAGCCCGCGCGGCCATGCCGGCCATCCCTGCCGACCGGGCGGCGGCGAGTGCGGCGGATCGGGCGCCCTTCCGATGCCACGGACAGAGGGACGGGCGCCCGCTCCGGCGCTACGGGCGGAGGGGCAGGCGCCCGCTTCTCGGGGGCGGAGCGGG
>CAKUMG010001229.1 GCA_934667465.1 uncultured Actinoplanes sp.
GCGGTGGCCCGGGCCCGCGATGTCGGTGCTGCCGCGGTGGCGTGGGGGTGAGCAGGCCCTACCAGGAGGGCGGCAGGGTGTCCGGTGCCTTCGGCGCGCGCGGGCCGCGGCAGCGTACGGCGATGGCGACCATGATGACCAGCGCCCAGACGGCGGCGACGACGCCGGCCGCCCACCAGCCGATCACCGCGAGGATGAGGGCGGCGGCCCAGACCACCGTGGCGGTCAGGATGAGCGAGACGGGGACCTGGCGGCGGGTCGAGCGGCGGCCGGCCATGCGGGCGCAGAAGTCCGGATCCTCGCGGCGCAGTTGCCGTTCCAGCTGGGCCAGGCGGCGGTTGTCTTCCTTGCTGAGCATCTCGCACCTCCGGCGGGCCCCGACTGTGCTGTTCATTGTTACCCGGAAGTCACGGAATTCATACCGTTGAGCCAGTTGTGTTCATGGGAGCTTTGTGGTCCGCGCGTTGCGCTGGGTCACCGGCAACGGCCTTGAACACCCAAATCCTCATCAAAAGGAAGCGGATTCCCGTGGCGGCGAGGTTGGCCGCGACCAGGACGCCGAGTTCCACATAGGTCGGCGGCGTGACCAAGGCGTGGAGCAGGGCGAGGGAGCCAGATGTGAGGCCCAGGCCGATGGCGAAGACCAGGAGACCCTGGAGGTGGTGGCGGACGGCGCCGTCGTTGCCGTGCACCCGGAAGGTCAGCCGGCGGTTGGCGGCCGTGTTGGCGACGGCAGTGATCAGCAGCGCCAGCAGGTTGGCCCACTGGGGGCCGGCCGGGGCCCGCAGGAGCGCATAGAGGGCCAGATAGGCGAGCGTGCTGGCGACACCCACGGCGGCGAAGCGGAGCAGCTGGCCGGTGAGGCCCGCGGGGACGCCGCTGACCGGGAGCGGGTCGCGGCCCAGCTGGGCGCGCAGGGCGGGCAGCGGCAGGCTGCCCGTGGCCAGGGCGCGGGTGAGGCGGGCGATGCCCCGCAGGTCGGCCAGGGCCGTGGCGACGATGTCGACCCGCGAGTCGGGGTCGTCGACCCAGTCCACCGGCACCTCGTGGATGCGCAGGCCGGCGCGCTCGGCGAGGACCAGCATCTCGGTGTCGAAGAACCAGCCCGTGTCCTCGACCAGGGGCAGCAGCCGGCCGGCCACCTCGCCGCGGATCGCCTTGAAGCCGCACTGGGCGTCGGAGAAGCGGGCCGCCAGGGTGCCGCGCAGGATCAGGTTGTAGCTGCGCGAGATGAACTCGCGCTTGGCGCCCCGCACGACCCGCGAGCCGCGCGCGAGGCGTGAGCCGATCGCCAGGTCCGAGTGGCCGGAGATGAGCGGCGCCACCAGGGGAAGCAGCGCGCCCAGGTCGGTCGAGAGGTCCACGTCCATGTAGGCGAGCACCGCCGCGTCGGAGTGGGTCCACACGTGCTTGAGCGCGCGGCCCCGGCCCTTCTCGGCGAGGTGCACCGCCTCGACCCCGGGCAGGCTCCCGGCGAGCCGGCGGGCCACCTCGGCTGTCGCATCGGTGCTCGCGTTGTCGGCGATCGTGATCCGGAAGCGGTACGGGAACCGGTGCGTCAGGTGCTCGTGCAGGCGCAGCACGCACGGCTCGAGGTCGGTCTCCTCGTTGTAGACGGGGATCACCACGTCGAGCACGGGCGCGACGACCCGCACCTGATCCGATTCGGTCGACGGCAGCGCGGAGAGGCTCATGTGACCAAGGTCGTCGGCGGCCCTTTGCCCCCTGTGTGGCAAGCCTGTGCGGGGGCTATGAGAAAAGCCCGGCGGCCCCTGGTGGGGACCGCCGGGCTGTGGTGACCGGGGGCGCTGGTTACGCGGCCGGCGTCGTGAGGTCGTAGAGCGTGACGCCGTCGACCGTCTGCGACTGGTAGTTCTCCTGGACCCAGGTGGAGATCTCGGAGCTGGCGCTGCTGCCGCCGTTGCTCCCGCCCCGGCCGCCTCCGCCGCCGATGAACCAGTGGATCTCGCCGGCGCGGACGTACTCCTGGAACTGGGCCAGGGTGGGTGCCGGGTCGCTGCCGTTGAAGCCGCCGATCGCCATGACCGGCTGCTCGGTGGCGAGCTGGTAGCCGGAGGCGTTCTGCGAGCCCACGGCGGCCGCCATCCAGGTGTACTCGCTGGCGTCGGCCTCCAGCACGGCCTTCATCTCGTCGCTGACCGAGGCTGCGTCGAGCAGGCCGCCCATGCCGCCGCCCCCGCGCATCCCGTCACCGCGCATCCCGCCCTGCATCCCGCCCTGCGTTCCGCCGCCCTGGGTGCCGCCGGCCCGCATTCCGCCGCCCTGAGTGCCGCCGGCCTGCGGAGGCGTCCCGCCCTGCTGGGTGCCGCCCGGGAAGCCGCCGCCGGGGAAGCCGCCCTGGCC
>CAKUMG010001230.1 GCA_934667465.1 uncultured Actinoplanes sp.
GTTCAGCAGCGGCTTCGCCTTGTCGCCGTCGTAGGTGGCGAACGCGCCGTCCGAGTCCTTCTTGGTGTGGCTGGCCAGCGGCGTCGGATCGAAGCTCGGCATCGAGACCATCGCCTGAATGCCACCGGTCGCCGGGTCGATCGCCACCGCGGCGCCGACCTTCACGCCGAGCTCGTTCTCCTTCAGCTCCTTGTACGCGGTCTCCTGCGCCGCCTTGGAGATGGAGAGCAGCACGTTGCCGCCGGCCGCCTCCTCGACGGTGAACATCGCGCGCACCCGGTCCTTGAAGAGCTCGTCACTCTGCCCGGAGAGGTAGTCGTTATCGAAGCGCTCGAAGGAACTCGCGGTGCCGTAGACCGGCTTGTAGCCGGCCACGTGCGCGTAGACGTCACCGAACGGGTACTCCCGCTGGTAGCGCAGCCGCCCGTCGGTCGCCTTGCTCAGCGCCACCGCCTCCGTGCTGGAGCCGGCCGCGTGCACCTCGATGTTGCCGCGCTGCTTGTCGTACTCCACGTCGCGGAGCCGGAACGAGTTCCGCTCGTGCGTGCGGTACTCCTCGCCCTTGGCGGCCTGGACCCAGTTGAGGTTCGCGAAGAGCAGACCGAACAGCACCAGGATGACGATGCTGGCCTTACGCAGGGGCGCGTTCACGGGCGGATCACCTCCGTCGGGGCGCCGTGCAGCTGCTGCGGCGCGGGCTTGCCACCGGGCGCCGTCGCGAGACCGCCGCCGGAGGCGAGTGGACGGCGGGCCGCGTCCGAGATCCGGAGCAACATCGCGACCAGCATCCAGTTGGCCATCAAGGAGGAGCCTCCGGAGGAGAGGAACGGTGTCGTCTGGCCGGTCAGCGGGATCAGGCCGGTGATGCCACCGATGATGACGAAGACCTGCAAACCCAGGGTGAACGCGAGGCCACCGGCGACCAGCTTGCCGAACGAGTCCCGGACGTCCAGCGCGGCCCGGAGCCCGCGCTCGACGACGATCAGGTAGAGCATCAGCAGCGCGACGAGGCCGAAGAGTCCGATCTCCTCGCCCATGCCGGCGAAGATGAAGTCGTTCTGCACCTCGGGGATGATGCCGGGGCTGCCACCGCCCGGCCCGGCGCCGAAGAGACCGCCGGTGCCGAACGCGAACAACGCCTGCACCAATTGATAGCCGTCGCCGTCGATGTCGCTGAACGGGTCGAGCCAGATCGTGGCGCGGTCGTAGAAGTTCGCGAACGGGCCGCCGACCAGCTCACCCAGGTAGTACGCGAGGAACACACCACCGAAGAAGAGCAGCAGGCCGATGATCAGCCAACTGGAGCGTTCGGTCGCGACGTAGAGCGTCACCACGAACATGCCGAAGTAGAGCAGCGCGGTGCCCAGGTCCTTGACGAACACCAGGAGCAGCAGCGACATCATCCAGACCACGAGGACCGGACCGAGGTCGCGGCCGCGCGGGAAGTCGATGCCCAGGAACCGCTTGCTGGCCAGCGACAGCACCTCGCGCTTGCGCACCAGGTAGAACGCGAAGAAGACGACCAGCGCCAGCTTGCCGAACTCGCCCGGCTGGATCGCGAAGTCACCGAACCGGATCCACAGCTTGGCGCCGTTGACCTCGGAGAACCGCGCGGGCAGGACGGCCGGGATCATGATCAGGACGATGGCGCCCAGACCCAGCGTGTACGAGTAGCGCGACACGTTCCGGTGGTCGCGGATCAGCACCAGCAGCGCCGCGGCCAGGATCACCGAGATCAGCGTCCAGGCCAGCTGACGGCCACCGCCACCGGCGAACGCGCCCCGGTCCGCCGCCTCGGCCACACCGCTCACGTCGTCCAGGTCCAGGCGGCGCAGGAAGCCGACGCCCAGGCCGTTGAGCAGCGCGGCCGCCGGGATGATGGCCGGGTCCGCGAACGGCGCGAGGAACCGGATCACCACGTGCAACGCCAGGAACACCCCGGCGAGCGCCGCGGTCGGCACCCAGAAGTCCGGGGTGATCGTGTCGAGCATGGTCGCCTCGACGGTCGCCGAGTACGCCAGCACCAGGAGCAGCGCCAGCGCCAGCAGCGCAAGCTCGCTGTTGCGGCGCTTGGTGCTGTCGATCTTGAGTCGCGGCATCTCGCCCGTGGTGGCGGGCGAGGATGCCGGTGCTGCTGGCGCTGTCACAGTTCTTTCCCTGCGGTCGGTGGAGCCGGGCTAGTCGGCCGGCCGACAGCTCGCCGGGTCGGCGGACGGCGGCACGTCGGGCGCGGTGGTCGCGGCGGCGGGCGTGGTCTCCAGTGCGGTGGGCGTCGTCGGGGCCGCGGTCGGGGTGGCCGACGCGGCGGCGGCGAGCGGGATGTGCGTCCTCTTCCTGCTGCTGCCGTTTCTCGTGCGTGCGGCG
>CAKUMG010001231.1 GCA_934667465.1 uncultured Actinoplanes sp.
GGAGCCACCGCGCTCAGAGCGGTCGCAGTCAGCCACCCGCTCGGTGCCTCGCAGCACGCCCGCCGCGATCGGGGAGTCGGCCGGGAGCCGGCGAGGCGCGCGCCGCGATCGGGAGCCGGCAAGGCCCCCAGCCGCGCTCACAGATCGGGCGGCAACACCAGATAGGCGGGCCGCAGCAGCTCGGCCAGGGACCGGCGGGAGTAGCGCAGCGGCGGCGGATCGACCTGGTCCAGCACCAGATCGGGCCGCGCCCGCGCCGGCGGCGGCGTCACGGCCGGGGCCGCGCCCCAGAAGTCCGCGACGTCGAGCAGCGCGGGATCGAGGGCGGGAGCGGCGAGCGCGGGCGGGGGCGCCGCCGACGGGAGTGAGCGCAGGTCGGTCAGGTGCAGCAGCAGCTCGTCCCGGCCGCGCCCGCGCCAGGCGAACGCGCCGAACGGGTCGGTGTCGATGGACTCGGCGAGCGCGTAGCAGGTGGCGGCGAGGTGCACGCACGGCAGCGGCCACCGTTCGCAGCTGCAGTCCATCGCCACCTCGTCCAGGGACAGCGGCAGCAGGGTCAGGCCCGAGTCGGCGAAGACGGCGTCGATCCCGGCCGGCATGCGCCCGGCGAGCAGGTCGGCGACGTAGCGGGCCTGCGCGGCGAGGTCCGCCTCGATGCGGGCCCAGTCGGCGGCGCCGAACGCCTTGACCGCGATCCGGGCGCGGAACGGCGCCGGGTCCTCGGGGCCGCGGACCTGCGCGGTGACCAGGCTGCCCGAGATGGACAGGTGCCGGACGTGCCCGGCCCGGGCGTCGCGGCGGCCGCGGGCGAACGTCGGCGCCATGCGCAGCGATTCGAGCATGGCGACGAAGGGTGCCGAGACGCGGTCAGTCACCGACGGCCTCCGGGGCGAGGCGGGCCAGGTCGCGCAGCTCGTCGGTGCTGAGCGTGGTGAGCCAGCCCTCGCCGGTGCCGACGACCCGGTCGGCGAGCGCGCCCTTGCCGGCGATCAGCTGGTCGATGCGTTCCTCCAGGGTGCCGAGGCAGATGAGCGTGTGCACCTGCACGTCGCGGTGCTGGCCGATGCGGAACGCCCGGTCGGTGGCCTGCGCCTCGGTGGCCGGGTTCCACCAGCGGTCGACGTGCACGACGTGGTTGGCGGCGGTCAGGTTGAGCCCGGTGCCGCCGGCCTTGAGTGACAGCACGAAGATGCCGGGCCGCGGGTCCTCCTGGAACGCGGCGACCGTGCGGTCCCGTTCGCCGCGCGGGGTGCCGCCGTGCAGGTAGCGCACCGGCACGCCGAACCGGGCGGCCAGGTGCGGCACGAGCATCCCACCGAACCGGGTGAACTGGGTGAAGCACAGCGCGCTCTCCCCCGCCGCCAGCGCCGCGTCGAGGATCTCCTCGAGGCGTTCCAGCTTGCCGGAGCGCCCGGGCAGCGGCGAGCCGTCGCCGAGCAGCTGGGCGGGGTGGTTGCACACCTGTTTGAGCTTCGTCATGGCGGCCAGCACGATGCCTTTGCGGCGGGTCTCGTTGGTCTCGCGGAGCCGGCCGGTCATCTCGTCGAGCACCGCGCGGTAGAGGGTGGCCTGCTCGACGGTGAGCCCGCACAGGTGCCGGGTCTGCCGCTTGGCGGGCAGATCGTCGAGCACCGACGGGTCGGACTTGATCCGCCGCAGCAGGTAGGGCCGGGTCGCGTGGCGCAGCCGGGTGGCCGCCTCCTCGTCGCCGTAGCGCTCGATCGGCACGGCGAAGCGGTTGCGGAACGTGGCAGCGCTGCCGAACAGCCCCGGGTTGAGGAAGTCCAGGATCGACCAGAGCTCGGCAAGCCGGTTCTCGACGGGCGTCCCGGTCAGCGCGACCCGGCTGCGCGCGTCGAACCGGCGCACCGCCCTGGCCGCCTCCGACGCACTGTTCTTGACGTGCTGCGCCTCGTCGAGCACCACCCGGTCCCAGGAGATGCGGGCCAGCGCGTCGGCGTCGCGTGCCGCGGTCGCGTACGTGGTGAGCACCAGATCGGCGCCGTCGACCAGGTCGGCCGCCTCCGGCCGGTCGGCGCCGTGCAGCACCCGCACCCGTAGCCCGGGCGTGAAGCGCGCGGCCTCGCGTTGCCAGTTGCCGAGCACGGAGAGCGGGCAGATCAGCAGCGCCGGCCCGTGCCGCCGGTGGGCGAGCAGCGCCAGCAGCTGGACGGTCTTGCCGAGCCCCATGTCGTCGGCCAGCAGCGCGCCCAGCCCGAGGCCGTCGAGGAAGGCGAGCCAGGAGAAACCCCTGCGCTGGTACGGCCGGAGCTCCCCCGCGAACTCCGCGGGCGCCGCGAGCAGCTCGAGCCGCTCCCCCAGCCGCCCGGCGAGCAGGTCGGCGACCCACCCGCTGCCGTGC
>CAKUMG010001232.1 GCA_934667465.1 uncultured Actinoplanes sp.
GGGCCACCTTGTCGAACGCCTCCCCGGCGGCGTCGTCGACGGTGGCGCCGAGCGGCTCGACGGGTGCTCCGGCGAGGTCCGGCACGCGCAGCAGCGAACTGTGGCCACCCGAGACGAGCAGGGCGACGACGGGCTCGGCGGCCGATGTCGCGTCCGCGGGAGCGTGGGTCATGGGCTGGGCTGACATGGCGCGCGGCACCTCGGTTCAGGCCGGCATCAGGGTGGTGCGGCCCCGCGCGCACAACGAGCTGGGCGCGGCGCTGGCCAGCGGGGTCGTCGGGCTGGGCACCCAGTCCGGTGTGGACGTCGACGCCACCGGGCTGTCGGCGGCCGAGCTGCGGGCGCTGTCCAAGGAGCTCACCGGGAAGCGCCCGGCCAAGGACCTGCGGCAGCTCTCGGCGTTCCTGGACGAGGTGGCGCCCGGCGACCTGGTCGGCCTGCCGGTCGAGCGCGGCGCCGGCCTGCTGCTCGGCGAGGTGGTGGGGGACTACTCCTTCGCCGGCCGGGAGCTGCTGCCGCACCGCCGGCCGGCCCGGTTCGCCTCCGTGGTGCCCCGCTCGGCGGCCCGGCGCACGAGCAGGTCCAGCAGCGCGCGTCCGGTCCCGCTCCCCCGGGCGGGGGCGGCGACCGCCATGCGCCCCACCGTCCCGACGGTCCCGGCGGTGCCCGGCTCGAGCCGGACCACGCGGCGCCAGACCCGGAACCGGACGCGGACCAGCGCGCCGCCGACCGGGTCGAGCCAGGTCGTCTGCCAGACCAGGGCCGTCCAGAACAGCACCAGCACCGGGAGCAGCGTCACGACGAACACCCGGTTCTCCGGCTGAGTCACGCCGACGAACACCGCGATCCCCACCACCGCGACGGCCGTCGCGATGAGCCAGCGCCAGCCCGAGCGCGACGAGAACCCGGGGATCCGGACGAGCCCGGTCGCGCCGTCCGCGTCGTCCACGTCCACGGGTCGTGCCTCCATGTCGGTCGTCGCGCGGTCAGAAGTCGCCGAGCGAGCTCAGGATGCCGCTGCCGCCACCGCCGCCGGCCCGCATGAACGCGCCCAGCGGGGACGACGCCACGGGACCGCCCGCGTCGAGGTGGTCGGCGTGCGCCCGGAGCGGCTCGACGACCGCGGTCGTCTCCTTCACGCCGCGGGCCACGAGCTCGTCCGCGAGCGCGCGCGCCACGTCCGCCGGCACGCCGAACCGCACACCGCCGTGCACCTGGATCAGCGGGACGACCGCGTACCGCCAGCCCAGTCCGCGCGACACCATCAGCTCGGTGCGCCTCCTGCCCGACGTCAGCAGCGCGAGGGTCCTCCGGTCGAGCCGGACGGGCCCGTTGCGCAGCGAGCGGCGCGCCGGGTCGAGCAGCCCGGTCGCACGGTCAATCCGGGCGACGACGGCGCCCGCGCGGGCCGGGTCGAGCGCGTGGACGGCGATGACGCCGCCCTGCCCTGCGGTGCTGCTCACGTGCGGACTCCCCGGGGACGGCGCCTGGACTGCGGCGTCACGGTACCAAGCGCCCGCCGCCGGAGGCCGACCCGGTGGCACGCGCCCGGCGTCGGTCGGTCGCGGTGGTCGTGGCACCCGTCCGGGTGTCAGGCGTGCGGGTCGAGCGCGCCGTCACGGAGCACCGCCGTGCCCGTGGTCGGCCCGCGGGGGCGCCTGCCCGAGGCGCGCGCGCAGCCAGTCGGGCACGTTCGCGGCGTCCCGCGGGAACCGGCGGAGGTCCTCCGCCCAGGCTTCGGGCGCGGGCTCCATCGGCGGCGGGGCGTCGTGGTCGACCTCGATGCTGATCCGTCCGGCCGCCTCGACCGCGACGTGCGCGGTGAACCACGTGCCGAGCCCGGGCCGGTACACGGCGCGACGGAACTCGCGCAGCAGCTGCGTCACCTCGCGCGGGACCGGACCGGTCGCCTTGACCGTGCGGCCGTCGGGCATGCGCACCCCGAGCCGGCTGCGGGTCTCCGGCCCGACGCACACCACGGTGAGGTCGATTGCGACCCAGCCGGGCGGCGCCACCCGCTCGAGAGCGGTCCCGATCGCCTGGTAGTGCTCGGTGGTGAGCGGAGTCGCGCGCTCGCCCCGTCGCCCGCGGCCCGTCGCCGCCTGCACGCGCTCCGGGGACAGCTCGAACCCGACCTCGTCACCCGGGTTGACCCCGAGCCCGTAGCCGTCGGGGACGAGCGGGAGCAGGTCGCGCCCGCCCATCGTGAGCGCGAACGTCGCGAGGTCGGTCGTGGACGAGGCCCGGTCCAGCGAGGTGAACACCGCGAGCATCGGCACCTGGTCCCGCACGTAGAGGACGGGGTCGAAGCCCTCGAAGTGCGGGCCGACCGGTCCGCTCGTGGGCACCACGAGCGTGGCGT
>CAKUMG010001233.1 GCA_934667465.1 uncultured Actinoplanes sp.
TCCACGGCGATGCTGCACGACAAGATGACGAACATCGTCGCCACCGGTGCCGAGGTGTGCACGGCCGGGGATGCTTCCTGCCTCATGCACATCGGGGGCGGGCTGTCGCGGGCCGGTGCGGGTGCCCGTACGGTCCATCTCGCGGAGATCCTGGCTTCGACGGGAGCGACGGCATGAGCACTTTCCTGGGGATGCCCACGAGCGGGCGGCCGGCGAGCGGGGGTCCGGCGAGCGGGATGCCGGCGACGGCACCGCGCGGCGTCGGCAACCTGCGCGGCGACGAGCCGTTCCCGGCCGCGGCCCGCAAGGCGCTTGCCGACGACCAGTTGCGCCGCAACCTCGGGCACGCGACCGGCACGATCCGCCGCAAGTCCGGCGCGGTGATCGACGAGGTGGCCGACTGGCAGGAGCTGCGCGCGGCCGGCTCGGCGCTCAAGGCCGCGACCATGGCCCGCCTGCCCGAGCTGCTCGAACAGCTCGAGGAGAAGGTCACCGCGGCGGGTGGCGTGGTGCACTGGGCCGCCGATGCCGCCGAGGCGAACCGGATCGTCACCGGCCTGGTCCGGGCGACCGGTCAGGACCGGGTCATCAAGGTCAAGTCGATGGCGACCCAGGAGATCGGGCTCAACGAGGCCCTCGAGGAGGCCGGCATCGCGCCGGTCGAGACCGACCTCGCCGAGCTGATCGTGCAGCTCGGCCACGACAAGCCCAGCCACATCCTGGTGCCGGCGATCCACCGCAACCGCGCCGAGATCCGCGAGATCTTCCTGCGCGAGATGCCCGGCGTCGACCCGGACCTCACCGACGACCCGGCGACGCTGGCCGCGGCCGCGCGCCGCTATCTGCGCGAGACGTTCCTGAGCACGAAGGTGGCCGTCTCGGGCGCCAACTTCGCGGTCGCCGAGACGGGCACGCTCGCCGTCCTGGAGTCCGAGGGCAACGGCCGGATGTGCCTGACGCTGCCCGAGACGCTGATCACCGTCATGGGCATCGAGAAGCTGGTGCCGACGTGGCAGGACCTCGAAGTGTTCCTGCAACTACTGCCGCGGGCGTCGACCGGCGAGCGGATGAACCCGTACACGTCGATGTGGACCGGCGTCACGCCCGGCGACGGGCCGCAGCAGTTCCACCTGGTGCTGCTCGACAACGGGCGCACGGCCGTGCTCGCCGACGAGGTGGGGCGGCAGGCGCTGCACTGCATCCGCTGCTCGGCCTGCCTCAACGTGTGCCCGGTCTACGAGCGGACGGGCGGGCACGCGTACGGCTCGGTCTATCCCGGCCCGATCGGCGCGGTGCTGTCGCCGCAGCTCACCGGCGTCGAGGACAACGCGTCGCTGCCCTACGCCTCGTCGCTCTGCGGCGCCTGCTTCGACGCCTGCCCGGTGAAGATCGACATCCCGTCGATCCTGGTGCACCTGCGCAACGAGGTCCCGCACCCGCGCGCGGAGAAGGCCGCCATGGCCGCCGCGGCGTACACGATGGATCATCCCGCTCTCTACGCCCGGGCCCAGCACGCGGCGAAGCTCTCCAAGCGCGTGACGAAGCTGCCGCCGCCGCTCAACGGCTGGACCGCCTCGCGCGACCTGCCGCCACCGCCCGAGGAGACCTTCCGCGACTGGTGGGCGAAGCGATGACCAGCCGCGACCTCGTGCTCGGCCGCATCCGGGCGGCGCTCGGGGAGACCCCTGTGCCGCCCGTCCCGCGCTCCTATCGGCGGGCCGGCAGCGCCGAACCCGACCTCGACGTCCTGATCGACCGGCTCGTCGACTACAGGGCCGTGGTCCACCGCGGTTCTGACGTCGCCGCCATCGTGGCGGCCCTGAAGCCGCGGCGGCTCGCGGTGCCGCCCGGCCTGGACCCGTCGTGGATCCCGCCCGGCGTCGCCCTCGCCGACGACGAGTTCACGGCCGACGCGGTCCTGACGGCAGCCACGGTCGCCGTCGCCGAGACCGGCACCATCGTGCTGGACGGCTCGCCCGACCAGGGCCGCCGCCGGCTCTCGCTCCTGCCGGACCTGCACATCTGCGTGGTCCGCACCGGCCAGGTGGTCGCCTCGGTCCCGGACGCGCTGACCCGTCTCGACCCGGCCCGCCCGCTGACCTGGATCAGCGGGCCGTCGGCGACCAGCGACATCGAGCTCAACCGCGTCGAGGGCGTCCATGGCCCCCGCAACCTGCACGTGATCCTGCTGGACCGATGAGTTCGGGGCCCGGGGCCGGTCTGCACCCGTGACGGAACACGAGGAGGACCACCATGGGCACCATCTACATCGACCTGTTCGCGACGCTGGACCTGGTCGCGCAGGCGCCCGGCGACGCCGGCGAGGACCCCGACGGCTTCCCGTACGGCGGGTGGCAGGC
>CAKUMG010001234.1 GCA_934667465.1 uncultured Actinoplanes sp.
CCCCGGAAGAACGCGGACGAGTACACGGAGCGTGTCTGGGTCTCGAGCGCGAACCCCAGCGTCCCCGGCGGCGCGACGACGCCACCGAGCGCGGAGAACGGGTAGTCGCCGAAGATGCCGGCCTCCCATTCGACGATTTCGGCGGTCCGTTCGATGCTGGCCCGCGCGGCCGCGTCGAAGTCCGCCGGCAGCAGCTCCGAGTAGGCGTTGATCACCGGAGAGCCGTCCGCCGTGACGTCGCGGGTGATGTCGTACTGGCCGATCGCGAGGAACGCCAGATAGGTCGCCTGCGGCTGCGCGGACCGCCAGTACCAGCGGTTCCAGCCGAGCAGCTCCGGGGTGGGGTTGCGCGGCTGCACGCCGTTGCTCAGCACCTCGACGCCGTCGGGCACCGAGACCGACACGTCGAACGTCGCCTTGTCGGCCGGGTGGTCGTTGCTCGGGAACCACCACCAGGCGATCTCCGGCTGACCGACGGCCAGCGCGCCGTCGGGCGTGCGGACCCACGCGGTGTAGCCGGCCGCCACCTTCGTCGACGGGATGCCGGAGTATTGCACGACGACGGTGAGCTTCTGTCCTTTCGCGATGGTACGCGCGGGCGTCACGACCAGCTCGTGATCCCCCTCACGGCGGAACGTCGCGGCCCGGTTGTTCACCTTGACCGACGAGACGTCGAGGATGAAGTCGAGGTTGAACGAGCTGAGGTCCTGGTCCGCCTCCGCCAGGATGGTGGTCGTGCCGGTCAGGCGGTCGTCGTCCGGCCAGTAGCGCAGCCGGATGTCGTAGTGGGAGACGTCGTAGCCGCCGTTGCCGTAGTCGGGGAAGTACTCGTCCCCGATCCCCGGCGCGCCCGGCGCGGGTGCGGCCGTCGCGGGGGTGGCTGTTCCGGCGAGAACGAGCAGGGCGGCGGTCGCCGCCACCAGAAGTCGTCGCACGGTCGGAATTCCTTCCGTCGGCGGGTCGCGCGTCGCGGCCCGGCCTGGATGCGTCGAGCCGAACCTATCGAACTTCGTCGAGATCAAGCACGTCATATGTGTGTACGCAGCACGACAGTCCGACGGGCGCCGCCGCCCGCCCTCCGGCGCACACACCGCACCGCGCGAGCCAGTCGGCTGTCACGCCTTTGCCGCGAGCATCCGGGCGGAGCTGCCTGCTCATTGGTCCCACCCGCCCCTGCCGCCCGCCCCGTTCCGCGGCGGCTTGCCACGGCCCCGGCCGCCCCCTACATTCGGCCCCATGCGGGCCTTGATCGCATGCGGGCTGGCCACGGCGCTGACCCTGGGCGGCTGCGGCCCCGCCGGGGTGACGGTCGCCGAGGACTGGACCGGCTACTCGTTCTACGCCCTCGCATCCGTCGGCGGCCAGCGGGTCGTGGTCGGCGTCGACCCGGCCGGCCGGCGCACGGCGAACCTGGTCGTGGTGCCCTCCCGGGCGGACGACGACACCGTGCTCGCGCCGAGCATGGCGCGGGCCGGCGCGGAGACCACGCTGCTGGCGGTGCCCCGGACCGGCGGCCGGGCGGGCCAGCTCTACATGGTGGACCGCGCGAGCGCCTCACTGTCGGTCGTGGGCACGCTGGAGAACGGCCGGTCCCTGATCGCCGCGGGTTCCGTGCTCGCCTCGGTGGCGGACGGCCGCCCGACCCGCGTCATCAACCCCGAGACGTGGCTCGTCACCCGGGAGGTGGCCGCGGTCGAGGCGTCCGGCTACGCGGCCGGGTCACGGCAGCGGCCGGTGCTCTGTGTCGCATCCCCGACCCCGGCCGGCCTCACCGGACAGGCGATCGAGCTCACGAGCGGCGCGGTGCTGGCCTCCGTCGAGGTGCCCGGCACGCCGGTGCTCGGCCTCGCCTGCTCCGCGCAGCGCCCGCTCGTGCTGGTCGGCGCGCCGGGCCCGGCCGGTGTGACCGCCGACCTCGGCGCCGGCACGCTGACGGTGGCGGGCGGAAGCCTCGCCGAGGCACTGGTCACCGATGCCGCGATCGCGGTCGCCGTGTCGGACAATGTGGACACCACGCTGATCGAGTTGTCCGCGGACGGGACGCGGGAGGTGCGCCGCAGCGTGGTGGACGGCTTCCCCGCGGTGGCGGGGCTGTACGCGGTCGAGGGCGGCTATCTGCTGCTCGGGCACGGCGAGGCCGCGTACGTGGGTGCCTCGGTCGACGTCTTCCCGCTGCCGGGTCCGCTGATCTCAGCGCCCGCGTGACGCCGCTGCCACCGTGCGGCGGGCGTCGCGCCACGCGATCAGGGCGGTGCGGAGCCGGGGCGACCGGACGTCCTCGCCGCGGCGGCGCGCGCGGAGCTGCCCGATCAGCCAGGGCGGGGCGGCGGCGCGCTCGATCGCGGCGGACTTGGTG
>CAKUMG010001235.1 GCA_934667465.1 uncultured Actinoplanes sp.
GGCGTCATCGGCGGCATCGGCCTGGGCATCGGCTACATCTCCCCGGTCTCCACGCTGATCAAGTGGTTCCCGGACCGTCCCGGCCTGGCCACCGGCATGGCGATCATGGGCTTCGGCGGCGGCGCGCTGATCGCCAGCCCGCTCTCGCGGCAGCTGCTGTCGTTCTACGACTCGGGCTACGACCCCAACGTCGGCACCTCGGTCGCGTCCGGCGGCTCGCTCGTGGCGCTGTTCCTGACGCTCGGCATCGCGTACTTCGTGATCATGATGTTCGGCGTCGCCAACATGCGGGTGCCCGCCGACGACTGGAAGCCCGCGGGCTTCGACCCGGCGTCGGTCAAGGCCAAGCCGATGGTCACCACGGCCAGCGTCTCCGCCGCGAACGCGATCAAGACCCGGTCGTTCTGGCTGCTCTGGATCGTGCTGTTCTGCAACGTCACCGCCGGCATCGGCATCCTCGAGCAGGCCAGCCCGATGATCCAGGACTTCTTCCGCGGCTCGGACGGCGTCTCGACGGTGGCCGTGGCGACCGCTGCGGGCTTCGTCGGCCTGCTGTCGCTGTTCAACATGGCGGGCCGCTTCGTGTGGTCGACCACCTCCGACCTGATCGGCCGCAAGCGGATCTACATGGTCTACCTGGGCGTCGGCGTCATCCTGTACGCGGTGCTCGCCACGTTCGGGCACGTCGCCGTGGCCCTGTTCGTGCTGCTCGCCGGCGTGATCCTGTCGTTCTACGGCGGCGGGTTCGCCACCATCCCGGCCTACCTGCGCGACCTGTTCGGCACGTTCCAGGTCGGCGCGATCCACGGCCGGCTGCTGACCGCCTGGTCCGCGGCGGGCGTCGCCGGGCCGCTGATCATCAACGGCTTCCTCGACGCGCAGGGCAAGCCCGGCACGCTCACCGCGTCGGCGTACCAGCCCGCGCTCTACACCATGGTCGGCGTCCTGGCCGTCGGGTTCATCGCGAACCTGCTGGTCAAGCCGATCCCGGAGCGCTACCACGAGCCCGCGAAGAGCGCGGAGAAGGAGGCAGTGGCATGACCGACCCGAAGCCCACCTCGACGGCCCGCATCGCCCTGTCCTGGGCGCTGGTCTCGATCCTGCTCGGCTACGGCGTGGTCCAGACCGCGATCACGGCCGCGAAGCTGTTCCAGTAGTCCCTGTCCGGCGAGAAAGGCCACTGCCCGTACGCCCGGGCAGTGAGGGTTATTCAGGACCTACCTTGACCTGCACATAGCCGCAGCTCGCGGCGCCGGTCTCCGCCGTCCTGAATAACCCTCACCGGCCTTTCTCTATGGTGTTGCGCATGGTCGACTCACTCTCCGGCCGGCGCGCGCTGATCACGGGCGCGTCGGGCGGGATCGGCGCCGCCCTGGCCGAGGCGCTGGCCCGGGCCGGCGCCGACCTCGTGCTCACCTACTCGGCGCACCGCGAGGACGCGCTGATCGCCGCCGCGACCGCGGGCCGGATGGGCCGCGAGGCGACAGTGCTGCAGGCGGACCTCGGCGAGCGCGGCGCCGGGCGGGACCTGATCGAGCGGGCCGGGCGCAACGGGCCGGTCGACATCCTGGTCGCCAACGCCGGCGTGGGGGTGCAGCGGCCCTGGGAGGACGTCGACGACGAGCTGTGGGAGCACACGTTCGCCGTCAACACCACCGCGCCGTGGCAGCTGGCGCAGACCGTGCTGCCCGAGATGGCGGCCCGCAAGTACGGTCGCATCCTGTTCGTCTCCTCGGTCGCCGCGCTGACCGGCGGCGTGGTCGGCCCGCACTACGCGGCCAGCAAGGCGGCCCTGCACGGGATGCTGCACCACCTGGCGCCGCGGGTCGCGCCGCACGGGATCACGGTCAACGCGATCGCCCCCGCGATGATCGCCGGCACCCGGATGCTGCCGGTGTCGGAGAACATGTCGCCGCCGGTGCCGATCCCGGTCGGGCGGCTGGGCCGGCCCGCCGAGATCGCGGGCATGGCGGTGGCGATGCTGACGAACCCGTACCTGACGAACAAGGTGGTCACGCTGGACGGCGGGGTCCATCCGGTCTGATTCTCGCCCGGTACGCTGCGGCGGGTGACCGACATCAGGCTGCGCGCCGTGACCGACGACGACCTCGACGCCATCTTCGACCAGATGCGCGACCCGGTGGCCGTGCGGATGGCCGCGTTCACCGCCGACGACCCGGACGACCGGGCGGAGTTCGACGCGCACTACCGGCGGCTGCGGACCACGCCGACGATCCGGCTGCGCGCGATCGCCGTCGACGGCGCGCTCGCCGGGACGGTGGCGAGCTTCGTGGTCGACGGGGACACCGAGATCACGTACTGGCTCGGCCGCCCGGTCTGGGGCCGGGGCATCG
>CAKUMG010001236.1 GCA_934667465.1 uncultured Actinoplanes sp.
ACGTCCTCGGGCTCCACGTCCTCGGCCAGGAACCCGGCCACCTCCGCCGCCGTGATACGGCGCGCCCCGGGATACGCGGCGCACCAGGCGGCCAGCCCGGCCGCCTCCCGCTCCACATCCGTCGGCGCCGACGCCTCCGCGGACTCGAAGTACGTCCGCGGCGTCACCCCGAGATACGCGACCCCGGTCCCCGCCCCGGGCGGCCCGTAGCTCACCGTCGTGATGTCGCTGTCGAACACCGTGACCCACAACCACGGCTCGGCGGCGACGGGCAGCTCGGCCTCGTACTCGTACGACGCCCACGACCCGCCCTCCAGCCGGAAGTTGCCGAAGAACCCCATCACAGGCTCGTCTTCTGGGCGGCGGGCGCTTCCCGCTTCTCCTGAGCCGGCGTCCGCTTGACGTAGGAGAGCAGCGATCGCGGGGCCGGCGGCTCGTCCGAGGCGGGCGGCGGGGTCGGGCGGATCTCGAGTTCCTCGCGGATCGCCTGCTCGAGTTCCTGCATGACCAGCGGCACGTGGCCGAGCATCTCGCGGACCGCCTTGGCGGAGTCGACGCCCGGCGGCGGTGTGGAGGCCGGCGCGTACACCTTTTCGAGCAGCAGGTGGACCGCCATGACGGCGCTGCGCACCGGGCCGGAGGCGAGCAGCCGTACGCGCATCAGCGCCGGCCCGGTCTCGTCGAGGTAGGTGTACGGCGTCGGGATCGGGTGCCCCGAGTCGAGCGCGACCCGTCGCCGGTAGGCCGCCCGCTCGAACTGGGCGAGCAGTGCCACGTAGGCGTCGCGCCGTTCCGCGTACCAGTGACCGGAGCGCTCAGCGCGCGAGCGTGCCCGGTCGTCCCGGGCTTGTACGAACACGGCCACACCGGCTCCGGCCAGGGCGAACACTGCGGCGACCAGGGGAAGCCCCCACCACGGGATCTCAGACACGCGACCACCGTAGCGGCGCGGACCGGGTTTGCAAGAATTTGCAGACCGCGGGATCAGAGTCGCACGACGAGTTCGTGCAGCCGCCACGCCCCGGGATCGGGGTGGCGCTGCGCGCCGACCAGGGCGAGCCCGGGGAAGCGGCGGAGCAGCCCGCCGATCGCGGCCTCGGTCTGTGCCCGCGCGAAGGCCGCGCCGAGGCAGAAGTGCGGCCCGTACGCGTACCCGAGGTGCTGGTTCCCGCCGGCGCGCGTGAGGTCGAGCCGGTCCGGGTCGGCGAAGGCCCGGGGGTCCCGGTTCACGGCCGCCAGGGCCACGACGACGGCCTCGCCCGCCGGCACCACCGTACCGGCGATCTCGGCCTCTTCCCGGGTGTGCCGGGGCAGCGTCAGCAGTTGCGGCCCGGCCCACCGGGTGAGCTCCTCGACCGCCCCGGGCAGCAGTGCCGGATCGGCGCGCAGCAGGTCGAGTTGGTCCGGATGGGTGAGCAGCGCCTCCACGGCGTTGGCGACCAGCAGGGCCGGCGTCTGGCCGGCGAGCACCAGATGCCAGACCAGCGTCACCAGGTCCGTGGTGGTCAGCTTGCCGTCCCCGCCCAGTTCGGCGAACGCGCCGCGCTCCACGGCGAGCCGGGCGTCGTCGATGATCTCCGGGATGGCGGCGTAGAACGCCTGGCCGTGGCCCGCCGCGACCGCCTTGCCGTATTCGCGCCAGGCCGGCCGCCGCTCGTGCGGGATGTCGAGCAGCTCGGTGATGACGTCGATCGGCAGCGGCTGCGCGAACCGGGTGACCAGGTCGACGGTGTCGCCCTCCAGCGCGGTGAGCAGCCGCTCGACGATCGCATCGATCCGGGGCCGGAACTCCTGCGCGCGCCGCGGGGTGAAGCCGGGCCACACCAGCCGGCGGATGCGGGCGTGTTCGTCGCCTTCGAGCTGCTGCATCGTACGCATGTATCTGCGGCAGTGGTCGGGGATCTCCGCGGGCAGGTAGCTGGCGTCGCTCAGCCCCACCCGCGGGTCCGTGAGCAGCGCCTTCGCGTCCTCGTAGCGGGTCACCGCCCACATGCCGCCGAACCCGGGCGCGGCGAGGTGGACCAGGCGCGTCAGCTCGCGGGCCTCCCCGTACGCGGCGAACGGATCGCTCAGCACGCCGGGCTCGGCGAGGTTGATCTCCACGGTCGTCTCCTTCGGATGCCATTATCAGATGTTCACATCATCTGAATGGCGACGGTATCGTTCTCCGGACGGCGCAGGCAAGGGGGAGAAACGCGGTGGTCCGGCTCAGCAGGGCGGAGATGCAGGGGAACAACCGCGCCAAGGTGCTGGCGGCGGCGCTGGCGGAGTTCACCGAGCGCGGCTACCGGGAGACCCGGATCGACGCGATCGCGGACCGGGCGGAGCTGACCCGTGGCGCGGTGTACTCC